>NZ_KV811324.1:35168-36847 GCF_001813025.1 Pseudomonas sp. HMSC066A08 | reverse complement strand
CGGAGGTCTCGAACAGCTTGATCGCCAGCGAGCGTACCGAGTCCGGGCTGAACAGGAGGATCGTCAGCGCACCGGAGAGCCCCAGGGAGACGGCGATCGGCACGCCGATGAACATCAGCAGGAAGAGCAGCAGGAAGAGGAACAGGATGGTCATGCCTTGGGCTCCTCGTGCTCGGTCAGCTTCAGCGCGTCGGCGGCCTCGTCGGCCAGTCCCAGTCCGGTCTGGCGGTTGCGCAGGATGCGCACGAGGATCTCGGCGAAACGGATGAACACCAGGGCGAAGCCGACCGGCACGATCAGGCCGATGTGCCATTGGCGGATGCCGAAGTGGTCGAGGTCCTCGGCGCCGATGCCGGCGATGAACAGGGTCTTCACCCAGTCGTAGCTGGCCACGCAGAGCAGGCCGGCGTAGCCGAGGCAGGCCAGGCAGGCGATCACGCCGAGCACTCGCTGTACCGGTCGCGAAGCCAGCTTCACCAGTACGTCCACGCCGAGGTGCCCGGCGGTGCGTACGCCGTAGGCGATGCCGAGGAAGATCAGCCAGGCGAACAGGGCCTTGGTCAGGGCGTTGCTCCAGGTCATCTCCTGGGCCAGGGTGAGGACCCCATCGCCGATGGCGAGCAGCGTCTCGTTGCCGCCCTCCCAGAGATCGGCGAGATCGTAGAGCAGCGTATAGAGGTTATTGAGGACTACATAAACGAAGGTAACCAGCGTCATGGCGGCGAGGAGGAAGGCGATCAGGCCTTCCTCCAGGCGCGCCCAGACGCGCGCGAGCGCGTGCATGGGCTTTCCCTCTTCTTCTTATTGAGCCTGGTTGGCGGCTTCGGCGGCCTTGATCAGGTCGGCGCCGATCTCGCCTTCGAACTTCTTCCACACCGGCTGCATGGCCTTGCGCCATTCGGCCCGCTGTTCGGGAGTGAGTTCGATGATCTCGCTGGTCTTGGCCTCGACGATGCGCTGCTTGTCACCCTGGTTGAGCGCCTCGGCCTGCTTGTTCACCTCCACGGTGACCTCGTCCATGGTCTTGGCCAGCACGCCGCGCACGTCTTCCGGCAGGCCGTTCCAGAACTTGGTATTGGTGATCACCATGTAGTCCAGCACGCCGTGGTCGGACTCGGTGATGTACTTCTGCACTTCGTGCATCTTCTGCGAGTAGATGTTCGACCAGGGGTTCTCGGTACCGTTGACCACGCCGGTCTGCAGGCCCTGATAGACCTCGGCGAAGCTCATCTTGCGCGGGTTGGCGCGCACCGCCTTGAACTGTTCCTCGAGCACCTTGGAGGCCTGCACGCGGAACTTCAGGCCGCGGGCGTCCTTCGGCTCACGCAGGGGCTTGTTGGCGGACAACTGCTTCATCCCGTTGTGCCAGTAGCCGAGGCCGGTGATGCCCTTGTCCTGCATCGAGGTCAGCAGCTCCTTGCCCTGCGGGCTCTGCTGGAAGCGGTCCACCGCCTGGATGTTGTCGAACAGGAACGGCAGGTCGAAGATCTGCAATTTCTTGGTGTACTGCTCGAACTTGGCCAGCGACGGCGCGATGATCTGCACGTCGCCCAGCAGCAGGGCTTCCATTTCCTTGCCGTCGCCGAACAGCGACGAGTTCGGGTAGACCTCCACCTTGACCTTGCCCGGCAGGCGTTCCTCCACCAGTTTCTTGAACAGCAGCGCGCCCTGGCCCTTGG
>NZ_KV811324.1:0-35068 GCF_001813025.1 Pseudomonas sp. HMSC066A08 | reverse complement strand
TTGAACAGCAGCGCGCCCTGGCCCTTGGGCGTGTGCTCGGCGACGACGTGGGAGAACTTGATGACGATCGGGTCGGCCGCCTGGACGATTCCGGCGACGGTCAGGGAAAGTGCGCAGACGAGCGCCTTCGCGGTGTGCTTGAGCATGAGACTTCCTCTTTGTTCTTGTCTGTCTTTTATGAAGAGGACGGCTGTCCTCTCGGCGTGGCCGAACAAGGGAAGTCTAGGCAGCGCAGCGGCAGATGCTGCGTGAATCGGAAAAGCGCCTGGTCTTCTGCTTGTTGGAACGCTCGGGAAGCCGTGAGCAAGCCCTGTGCCAGTCGGGCAAGGGTACGCAGGGGAGATGCTGCGGGCGCGGATGGCGAACGGTTGGCGGTAATCCGCCATTCATTCGCCATCATCTGGCGGATTTTCGCCAGGCGTGTTGAACGGCAGGCCGTGCTTGCGCAGCTTGTCGTGCAGGGTCTTGCGCGGGATGCCGAGGGCCTCGGCGACGCTGCGCAGCGAATTGTGCGGGCGTTCCAGTTCGGCAGCGATCAGCGAGCGCTCGAAGGCCTCGACCTTGGCGCTGAGGTTGTGCGGCTCGTCGGCGGCGTCGGGCAGGACTCCGTCGTCCAGGCTCAGGCCGAGGCCCAGGGCGAAGCGCTCGGCGGCGTTCTGCAATTCGCGCACGTTGCCCGGCCAGTCGTAGGCCAGCAGCCGCGCCGACTGGCCGGCGTCCAGTTCGCGTGGCGTCAGGCCATGGCGCATGGCGCCGGCTTCGGCGAAATGGCGGAACAGCAGCGGGATGTCCTCGCCGCGCTCGCGCAGTGGTGGGATGCGCAAGCTGGCGACGTTGAGGCGGTAATAGAGATCGGCGCGAAAGCGGCCCTGGTCGGCGGCCTGGCGCAGGTCTTCCTTGGTTGCCGCGATGATGCGGATATCCAGCGGGATCAACTGGTTGGAGCCGAGCCGCTCGACTACCCGCTCCTGCAGCAGGCGCAACAGCTTGACCTGCACGTCCAGGCTCATGCTCTCGATCTCGTCGAGGAACAGGGTGCCGCCATTGGCGTACTCGAACTTGCCGATGCGGCGCTTCTGCGCACCGGTGAAGGCGCCGGCCTCGTGGCCGAACAGTTCGCTTTCCACCACCGATTCGGCGAGGGCGCCGGCGTTGATCGCGACGAACGGTCCGTCGCGTCGGCTCGACAGGTCATGCAGGGCTCGCGCGACCACTTCCTTGCCGGCGCCGGTTTCGCCAAGGACCAGCACGTCGGCCTGGATCGCCGCCAGCGAGCCGACCTGCTCGCGCAGGCGCTGCATGCCGGCCGAGCGTCCGATCAGGCGCCCATGCAGTTCGTGGCGTTCGGCCAGGGCCAGGCGCAGGGTGCGGTTCTCCAGGACCAGCCGGCGCACCTCCAGGGCGCGGCGCACGCTGTCGAGCAGGGCGTCGCTGGGAAAGGGCTTTTCCAGGAAGTCATAGGCGCCGCCGCGCATGGCCTGGACCGCCAGCGGTACGTCGCCGTGGCCGGTGATGAGGATCACCGGCAGGTCGGCGTCCTGTTCGTGCAATTGGCGGAGCAGTTCCATGCCATCGATGCCGGGCATGCGGATGTCGCTGACCACCACCCCGGGCCAGTCCTTGCACTGCGCGGTATCCAGCTGGCGCGCGTCGTCCAGGGTCGCGACCTTGAGCCCGGCGAGGTCGAGCGTCTGGCGCAGGGCCTGGCGCAGGTGCGGATCGTCGTCGATCAGCAGGACCTGGGTCTGGGCATCGAATGGCGCGAAGGGACTCATGCGCGGGTTTCCTCCTGGGGCATGGCGGCGACGCCGGGAACTCCCGGCAGCAAGTGCAGGCGCACCACGGCGCCGCCTTCGAGATGGTTGCCCATTTCCAGGCGGCCGCCGAGGGCGCGCAATAGGTTATCGCAGATGGCCAGGCCGAGGCCGAGCCCTTTGGCGGTGGTCTTGGTGGTGAAGAAGGGTTCGTGGGCGTGGGCCAGGGCGTCCTCGGAAAACCCCGGGCCGTTGTCGCGCAGGGTCAGGGTCACGCCGTGCTGGTCCTGGCTGGCGATTACCCACAGGCGCCGCGGCGGAGCTTTCTCGGCGAGCGCGTCGAGGGCATTGGTGAGCAGGTTGCCGAGGATCTGCCGCAAGCGGGTCTCGCCGGCCTGGACCCACAGCGGGGCGTCCGGCACGTCGCGCAGCAGTTCGACGTTCATCGCCCGCCGCCGGCTGGCCACCATCGATAGGGCGTCCTCGATCGCCGGCTGCAACTGCACGTTCTCCGGCGCCCGGCGCGCACCGCGGGCATAGGCCTTGAGGTGGGCGATGATCGAGGCCATGCGGGTGGTGAGGTCGCTGATCTGCTCGAGATTGCCGCGGGCGTCCTCGGTGCGCTGGTGATCGAGCAGCACCCGGGCGTTGTCGGCGTAGCTGCGGATCGCCGCCAGCGGCTGGTTGAGTTCGTGGCTGATGCTCGCCGACATGGTGCCGAGGGCCGTGAGCTTGCCGGCCTGGACCACTTCGTCCTGGGCGCGCATCAGCTCGCGCTGGGCCTGCTCGCGTTCGTGGACTTCCTGCTGCAACTGCGCGTTGGCGTTCTCCAGCTCGCGGGTCCGTTCCAGGACGCGCTCTTCCAACTGGCGCTTGGCCTCGGCCTCGAGAGCGATGCGGTCCAGGTAGTGACGGCGGCTGAGGGTCAGCAGGGTAAGCAGCAGGAGCAGGGCGAGCAGGGTCGCGCCGCCGATCAGCAGGACGCTGCGCACCGGCCGTTCGATGAGGGTGCGGGGGGCGTAGATGCTCACCGTCCAGCCGGTTTCCGGTAGCGTCCGGCTCTGGCTGAGCCAGGCGCTCTGCTGCAGGCGCAGGGGCTTCGGGTCCTGCACCGGGTAGGGGATGTTGGCGTGGATCTCGTCGCGCTCCGCCGCGCTCAGCGGCCGACTGGCATGGAAGCGCCAATCCTCGCGCGAGGAGAGGATCACCACGCCGTAGTTGTCTATCACCAGCAGTTGCTCCGGGGAATTGCCCCAGAGCCGTTCGATGTGTTCGAGATCGACCTTCACCACCAGCACGCCGATGATCCGCGAGCCTTCCTTCACCGCGCTGGCGAAATAGTAGCCGCGCTTGATCGAGGTGGTGCCCAGGCCGAAGAAGCGCGCCAGGCGGCCCTGCATGGCCTCGCGATAATAGGGGCGGAAGGCGAAGTTGCGGTGGACGAAACTGTCCGCCTGGGCCCAGTTGGAGGCGACCTGGGTGGTGCCGTCCGGTTGCAGCAGGTAGATCACGTCGGCGCCGGTGCGTCGGCGGATGTCGGCCAGCGCCTCGTTGGCGATCTTCTGCAGCAGCGGGTCGCCAGGTTGTTGCAGGGCCTGGCGCAGCACCGGCAGGCCGCCGAGGATCTGCGGCAGTTCTTCGTAGCGGCGCAGCGTGCCGAGCAGGTTGGCGACGTAGAGGTCGAGCGTCTGGCGGTTCTGCTCGGCCAACTGCTCGCTGTAGTAGCGCTCGGCGAAATATTGCAGGGGCCAGAGCAGCGGCGCGAGAAGCAGGGCGAGGATGACCAGCGAGCGCCAGCGATGGAAATAGGCTTTCAAGACGAACGAACCTGCCGTGGCTGCGAGTATCCGGGGCATCCCGGACGGGATGCCCTAAATTATCACGCCTTGCGCCGAGTCCGGTCGCTCCCTGCCGTTCAGGGGAAGCAGTCGGCGTCGGCGAATGTCTTGCCCTGGCGGTCTTTCTCCGAAAGCAGGGGGGCATCCTGCAGCGGCCAGTCGATCTTCAGCTCGGGATCGTTCCAGACGATGCAGCGTTCGTGTTCCGGCGCCCAGAAGTCGGTGGTCTTGTAGAGGAACTCGGCGTATTCGCTGAGCACCACGAAGCCGTGCGCGAAGCCGGCCGGAATCCACATCTGGCGCTTGTTCTCCGCGCTCAGGCGTTCGCCTACCCACTGGCCGAAGGTCGGCGAGCCGCGACGCAGGTCGACGGCCACGTCGAATACCTCGCCGAGAGTGGCGCGCACCAGTTTTCCCTGGGCTTGCCGGATCTGGTAGTGCAGGCCGCGGAGGACGCCACGGGCGGAACGCGAATGGTTGTCCTGGACGAAGCTGACCGGATGACCGCAGGCCTCCTCGAAGGCGCGCTGGTTGTAGCTTTCGAAGAAGAATCCGCGATCGTCGCCGAACACCCGGGGTTCGAAGAGGATGACGTCGGGGATTGCCAGGCGGGTCGCTTTCATCAGTACACGGTTCCAGTCAGCAGGCGCTTGAGGTATTGGCCGTAGCCGTTCTTGGCCAGCGGCGCGGCGAGTTTTTCCAGTTGCGCGGCGTCGATCCACTTCTGCCGGTAGGCGATCTCTTCCGGGCAGGCCACCTTGAGACCCTGGCGGTTCTCCAGGGTGGCGATGAACTGGCCGGCCTCGAGCAGCGAATCGTGGGTGCCGGTATCCAGCCAGGCGTAGCCGCGGCCCATGATCTCCACGCTGAGCTGGCCGCGCTCCAGGTAGGCGCGGTTGACGTCGGTGATCTCCAGCTCGCCGCGCGGCGAAGGCTTCAGAGCCCTGGCGATGTCCACCACCTGCTGGTCGTAGAAATACAGGCCGGTGACCGCGTAGTTCGACTTCGGCTCCAGTGGCTTCTCTTCCAGGCTGATGGCCTTGCCGCTCTGGTCGAACTCGACCACGCCGTAGCGCTCCGGGTCCAGCACATGGTAGGCGAAGACGCTGGCGCCGGCCTGGCGCTGCGAAGCGCTGCCGAGCAACTCGTGGAAGTCGTGGCCGTAATAGAGGTTATCGCCCAGGACCAGCGCGCTGAGGTCGTCGCCGATGAACGACTCGCCGATCAGGAAGGCCTGGGCCAGGCCGTCCGGCGACGGTTGCACGGCATATTGCAGGTCCAGGCCCCAGTTCGAACCGTCGCCCAGCAATTGCTGGAAGCGCGGGGTGTCCTGCGGGGTCGAGATGATCAGTATCTCGCGGATGCCCGCCAGCATCAGGGTACTGAGCGGGTAGTAGATCATCGGCTTGTCGTACACCGGCAGCAGCTGCTTGGAGATGGCCAGCGTTGCCGGGTGCAGGCGGGTGCCCGAGCCTCCGGCGAGGATGATGCCCTTGCGTTTCATAGTGGTCCCTGTTCGCTCAGTTCCTGGATCATGCGTCCGGCATGGTAGCGCCAGTCGGGCAGTACCAGGCCGAAGACCTGTTGCAGCTTGCGGTTGTCGAGGCGCGAATTGGCCGGACGCTTCGCCGGCACCGGGTAATCCTCGGTGGCGATCGGCAGGACCCGCTGCGGCGCCGCCTGCAACTCCCAGCCCCGCTCCAGCGCCTGTTCGATGACGAAGCGCGCATAGAGGTGCCAGGAGGTCTCGCCGCTGGCGACCAGGTGGTAGGTGCCGCTGGCCCGCGCCGCCAGTTCGGCGTCCCAGCGCAGGCGCTGCAAGGCCTGGGCGGTGACGTCGGCGATCAGCTCGGCGCTGGTCGGTGCGCCGAACTGGTCGGCCACGACCTTGAGTTCGTCGCGTTGCCCGGCCAGGCGCAGCATGGTCTTGGCGAAGTTCCCGCCGCGCGCGGCGTAGACCCAGCTGGTGCGGAAGATCAGGTGGCGGCAGCCGCTGGCGCGGATGGCCTGCTCGCCTTCCAGCTTGGTCTGCCCGTAGACGCTCAGCGGGCCGGTCGCCGCGTCCTCGGCGAAAGGCGCGCTGCCCGCGCCGTCGAACACGTAGTCGGTGGAGTAATGCACCAGCCAGGCGCCGCAGGCCGCGGCCTCCTCGGCCAGTACCGCGACGGCGCGGGCATTGATCAGGCGGGCGTTGTCGGCATCGCTCTCGGCCTTGTCCACCGCGGTGTAGGCACCGGCGTTGACGATGAACTGCGGCCGCTCGGCGCGAACCAGTCGCGCCAGGCCTTCGGGGTCGGCGAGATCGGCGCGCCGGCGGTCGCAGACCAGCAGTTCGCCCAGCGGCGCCAGGGCGCGCTGCAGCTCCCAGCCGACCTGGCCGTTGGCGCCGAGGAGAAGGATCCGGTTCATGCGTACTGCTTACCCACCCACTCGCGGTAGGCACCGCTGGTCACGTTGGCCACCCAGTCCTGGTTGTCCAGGTACCAGCGCACGGTCTTGCGGATGCCGGTCTCGAAGGTTTCCGCCGGCTTCCAGCCCAGCTCGCGCTCCAGGCGCGTGGCATCGATGGCGTAGCGGCGATCGTGGCCCGGACGATCCTTGACGAAGGTGATCTGCTCGCGATAGCTGCGGCCGTCGGCGCGCGGCTGCTCCTGGTCGAGGATGGCGCAGAGGGTCTCGACCACGTCGAGGTTGGCCTTTTCGTTCCAGCCGCCGACATTGTAGGTCTCGCCCAGTTGCCCGGCTTCGAGGACCCGGCGGATGGCGCTGCAATGGTCCTTGACGTAGAGCCAGTCGCGGATCTGCTGGCCGTCGCCGTAGATCGGCAGCGGCTTGCCGGCCAGGGCGTTGTGGATCACCAGCGGGATGAGCTTTTCCGGGAAGTGGTAGGGACCGTAGTTGTTCGAGCAGTTGGTGGTCAGCACCGGCAGCCCATAGGTGTGGTGATAGGCCCGCACCAGGTGGTCGGAGGCCGCCTTGGACGCCGAGTAGGGACTGTTCGGCTCGTAGCGGTTGTTCTCGGTGAAGGCCGGATCGCTCGGTGCCAGCGAGCCATAGACTTCGTCGGTGGAGACGTGGAGGAAGCGGAATGCCGCCTTCGCTTCCGGCTCCAGCGCCCCCCAGTAGGCGCGCACTTCTTCCAGCAGGCGGAAGGTGCCGACGATGTTGGTCTGGATGAAGTCCTCGGGGCCGTGGATCGAGCGGTCCACATGGGATTCCGCGGCGAAGTTGAGGATCGCCCGCGGCTGGTGTTCGGCGAGCAGGCGGGCTACCAGCTGGCTATCGCCGATATCGCCGGCGACGAAGGTGTGCCGGGCGTCGCCGTCGAGGCTGGCGAGGTTCTGCCGGTTGCCGGCGTAGGTGAGCTTGTCGAGGCTGACCACCGGCTCGTCATGCAGGGCCAGCCAGTCGAGCACGAAATTGGCGCCGATGAAGCCGGCGCTGCCGGTCACGAGAATCGTCATGAGTCATACCTTGTTCAAGCAGTGGTTGTCCGTAGGGCTGCTGCGACACGTCCCGCCAAGGTGTACCAATCGATCGTGAAGACGACGATTAGTACGGGAAAAATGGCGATCCTGCCAACCCCAGATCTGGTAGGTGCATCTGACCCGGCATTCTATTCGAAGTGCCATCACTGGGTAGAAAGGAAGCAGGATAAAACAAAAAGCCCCGCGCGAGGCGGGGCTTTTCGGGGATTCGTGGGCACCAGGAGTCAAAAAACTATGTATCATCTTGTTTAATTTGATTTTTTTTATGCCGAAAAAATCTATCTCAAAAACTATCCTTCGCCCATGCTTCTGATCTGGGGTGATTGTAAGTTTCTTACAGAGTAACTCCTTCGAAACCTATGCGGCTGTACCGCCACCAGAGATCGCTGCGCGCAATAATCTGTTGGGGCTTTTCATAGCGGCGGTTTTGAAAATATGAAATGGAGCGCATGATAAATAAATAAAAGATAGTTTTTGAGGTGTATGTAATAAAATTTGAGTTCCTGCGCGAATTATGAAGATGTGTTGCTGAGTCAAATGTAAGCAAGATGGATCAATGTGAAGTTTCTATTTTATAATTGAGCAAAGATCTTCTTCTAGCGAAGACAGCGGTATGATGGATTGGCTTTCCAGTGAGAGGTTTTTCAATATTGATTTGATGTTATTGTTCAAGCGGATTCTGAATTGTGGGATGTTCACAAGTTCAGTATCGAGTTTTGTCCATGCCAAGCATGTGATAACGTAGCACAAAAAGTCCACGCCGCTGAGTGTAGAGAATGGATATTTATCGATGTGCTTGGAGTTAAATATAATTGCCTTTAGCTCGGTTTCTTTATCAATGTTGTTCATGGCGATGAGCTTTATGGAATTGACGGCTACGCTCGGCTCATCGCTCAAAATATTCGGAAACATAACGTAGTATCCTATTGATAATTTACTTTCTTGATTCAGCCCAAAGCTTGCTACTGATGCCGAAATTATCATAAGGCAATTTGGCTATAAAATCAAGTTTGTCACCACCGTTTTTGAGGTTCCAGTAGTTGTGTAAGATGTCTCTTACCTCTTTCGAAATGATGCTATCAAAATCTGAATTTGATATTTTGCTAAATTCTTGGATTATGCATTCATAGATATAGTTTGCTGAGGGGGCTGTTTGCCATGAATCAATTTCTTCTTGTGAGTTGGTTTGGATTATCTCATCGGTGCGAACGAAGTCGCGCTCATATAGATGTAGCGAGTCCGTGAAGTGCCGCTGAATGCCTACAGGCACGTTGAGTATCTTAGCTATATGTCGTTGCAGTATATTAAATACAAAAACGTTGTAGGGGATGCCTAAGAATATGTCGTTGGATCTATTTAATATCGTTATGTCGAGGCATTTGTTTCGGATTTTTAAACAAATTGAAATGTTGCAGGGGATGTCGCGTGATAAATTATTGTCGAGATCATCAGTGCTGTAGAGTGTAATTACAGCTCGTCTGGAATTTGGCTCGCTGGATAGGAGCTTTGTAACAGATTCTATTTGGTCTTTGTCGAAGTATTTCTTTATTCTATAACCATATGCTCCATTAAGTGAGTAGCCGTCATCAGAGTATTTGTCATAGCCCTGGATTATCTTGTTTAATTCTTCAAGAGTGTTTTGGCCGCTTAATATCCATGCAGCTTCTATGATCGCAAAGTATGGGTTGTAGTTCCTGTTCCTTAAAGTTAAAAACTGATCGCTAGCGTTTTTAAATTCAAAATATGCGGGGCCAAGGTCAAATACTTTGCCAACTCTAGAGTCGGTTGTCAGGTGGCTTTCTGAGCGAATGACTTTGAGTGCAGAAAGATACACACTATTTATATTCTCGCCAGAAAATACGTGCATCAGATAGTCCTCTTGAAGCGGTTCTTGTTGTGCTCGATTTTGTCAAGCACAGCTTGTTCAATATCTATGTCTGCTTGATTAGATATTTTGGTTAGATAAATGAAAATGTCTGCTAGCTCCTCGCTCAAATCTGCTTTGGCTTGGGCCCACGTAAAGTCACCACGAGTCACTTTCTTAAGCACGTTGCAGAACTCACCAACCTCTCCTGCTAAGCAGACAGCCAAATGCTCAAGATCTGAGACGTTATCTTCAGTGATTTCGATATAGAATTGTTGTTTTTCCCCTGTGTGTCCTAGATCAAATTGTTTTTGGATTTCTTTTAACTCCGCAATTGACTTGCTCATTTTTCTAACTCCTCAGCGATAGCGATGATCTTCCTCTGGAATTCTTGGTTCAAATTCTCAATTTCGGGATGATGAGAGGATCGCAGTCTTAATTCTAATAGTGCCTCAGCTGCGTTGATTGCTTCACTGGCATTAAGGGTAATCAATCTTTTGTTAAATCCTTTAAAAGCATCCTTCTCGACAGATACAACTAGGTTCTTTATCGAATCAGTCTCTATGACCGTTGAAGGTAGACTTTTTTCTCTGAGCATCGAAGCTACTTTCTTTGGATTTTCGAGTAGCGTGGTATAAAGATCGATTGGATTGATTCTATCTAGTTCTGGTACTGTAAGTGTGTTGATGTTTCGTTTTTTATATGCTCTAAATGCAAAAATGGTAATGTTAACCTTGTTGAATTCTGGAATTGATTTATGGATTTCACAGATCTTAAGCCGAATCTCTTCTAGATTGATTCTTAGGAACTTCGATACCTCTAATGCCCTGAAGTATGATGTGCAGTAAAGTACATCTTCGTGGATGTTGCACTGCATAAGCATAAAGGAAGGAATAGGCTTATCACCGGTGCCAGAAATGTCCTTTTGTGCGATAAGTGAAAACAGCGCCCTGTTACTGGTTTTTTTGAATTGAAGTTCAGAGATGATGTGTTCAAGACCATCTTTGATATGTTCTCCATGGTTAATCTGCAGCTCTTCAGGTTTTTGAATTGCTGCCCAGCGGGTTGCCTCCTCAGTGACATCAGCAAGGGGCTTTTGCTTTAGGTCAACTATGCTGATTAGATGTGATGCAATAAAATTCAAAGAAAAATTATCGCTTACTTCCTGCTCTGCATTGCCAGCTATCTCCTCGAGCGAGGATACTTCCAATGCCTCAATTTTCAACTATTTGCTCCATGCGCTCTATAATTTTTTTATGAATTTGTTCGACTTTATCGGTGGCATTTAAAGTCAGCAAATTTCCATTGTAAGTTTTGAAAAATGAGTCGTAATTCTCTTTGGCTTTTATAAGTTTTTTGCTGTTCTCGTACTCGTCTTTGAAAACTCGCTCATCTATTCTGGACACCGATACCGAAGCTGGGTTATCTAAATAAACTACAAGGTCGGGGTTGGGGAATCTTTCATTCAGGGTTTTCACAAATTGTATGTCGGTTTCATTTGTGCAGTGATAGGCGTATGAAGAGAAGAAGTATCTTGTGGAGATTACGGTATAACCTTTATTAATAAGGTTAAAAACTCCGTCAATTTTGTTGAAAAGGTGATCGTGACGATCTGCAGCAAACAGGTATGCCATTTGCTCATCAAATAAATCTGCGGTAGCTATTATGGGGTTTTTGCCCTTGGGCATGTTTACGCGGCCTTTGAAAATCTGTCTTATCAAATCTCCAATTGGTCCGTTTGAGGGCTCGCAGGTTAAATGAGTTTTTTTACCATTTTTGGATAAATATTTGTGTAGTAATTCTGATTGTGTTGAAGTTCCCGAGCCGTCAATGCCTTCAAATACAACAAATTTACCTTTCATTAATTACACCTGTTGTCAATAGTCCAGGAACTTCGTCAGGGGTTAGGATGAACGGTGTCACGCTACCTGATTCGAGATCAAGTAGGCTGAATCCGTTACTGTACCCTCTCCCATGGTAGCTCATAGATCTAGCAGATAAAATTCGAATTTTATTATTTCCGCATACTAGGTCTAGTTTTGAGTGCTGGTGGCCGTGTAGGACATAATCGAAGCCTGACTGATCAAGATAATAAAGGAATGAATAGGCGTTACGAGTGGTCGAGATGTCGTTGATTTCTTGTCCAATCAAATGGTGATGGGTAACGGCAATTCTATATTTATATTGATGTGAGTTTGATTTTTCATTTTCAAGCAGGGCAAATGTTGCGTCTGGAATCTGTCCGTAGGTGTGGTCCAGATGTGATGCAGAGTTAACAAGTAGGAAGCATAGCTGTTGAATGCTGATAATTACTGAGTCTCTGTCAGTGAAGGATATTTTGTGATCCCGTCTTAGAGCGTAGATGAAACGGTCAAAATCTTCAAATGGTTTGCCTTCTCGAACTATATCGTGGTTCCCGGGACAGGCAATGACATTGTGTCTAGCAATCCCACACGAATCTATTAGTTCGCTAAAAAAAACCTCTGCATCTCTATAGCCTTGCTGGCAGGCCTTGAATGTAATATCCCCACTGATGATAAGAATTTTCTCTCCTTCTATATCATTAATTTTTTTAATTAATGCTTTTTTAATAGCCTGTCTATTGAAAGTTGGGTGAGGATCACCAAAATGGGTGTCGGAAATGTGAACTAAATGGGGAGGCATTTTTTAGATTCTAGTCAGTGGTTGTTTACGATAAGTGTTTCGGAGGATTTAATGCTATGGCTAATTCTGGGGAGATCTTAGGGTGTATCATATCAAAACTCTATTGCAAAGCCCACTGCGCAATCTTAATTGCTTGGTACGAGATTGATTGTTTTGAGTTTTTAGGCGCTTATAAATAACTTATGATGTGATGTGATGTGATGTGATGTGATGTGCCAGGTCCGAATGTAATTATCTGTCATGCATCATCCAAGTTTTTCTAAGTGAAGCGCTATTGCTCTAGCGGTCATAACATAAGGGTGTGTAAATTGAGCCCTCTTCTTTAAATCGCCTTGCTAGGACATGGCACTTTTACACCTTGATCACTGCGAAGAGCAGCCATAGCAAGGTCACCGCGCCTCACCAAGTCGCGTAGGTACGCTGCGAAATCCGTCAACACCTTCTGATCAATCTGCCGCGCATCATTGATACCGGGTCCCTGATCGGCCGGCACCACCTACGTATGCTAGTCACCGATCACTGTCCGCCTGCACCGTGCCGTAGCGGCCACCGCCGAACATATCTTTCAACGCCTGCGGCCCTGGATAGCTCAACTGTCTGCCGTAACCGAGAACACGGCCATCGCGCCTGCCCACCAATGCCATTTCTATCACCTAGTCTTCCGATCTCCGATCTCGCCCCACGTCATCCCGCCAAGAATGTTGAGTGTTTTCAGGGATCAAGGCCCCTGCGACCTGTGGGGAATGTCCACTACGCAAGACTGACGGCTCCTTACGTCCGGGAGCAAGGGCATCTCATGATCTGGCCTCCTGAGCACCGTTACCGGTGGGCGGGTGGAGGCTGCATTGGCTGACGAGACCAGTGCCGCGAGATCCTGAGCCATGTGTAAGCAGCAATTCGATGACCGGGGCATGCCTGACTGTCAGTCAGGTGCAGTCCATTCATTGGTCTGCGGCACCATCATCTACATGGCTGTTGCTGGTGACATCGGCGTTTGTCTCGCCGATTGTCACGAGGGGGATTGCCGCAAAGCCATGTGCGATCAGGGCTGCAGCAGTGGTAGAAGTGCCCGTCTCTTTCCAGAAGCACAGGTTGGCGAAATATTCGGCCAAGCGGATAGATTGCTGCAGGGCAGCGAGGTACGGTTTGTCTGGCGCACGAGGGCCACATGTGTAAGAGCATCCATCACCGGGGAGGTGACCGGGCGAGCTGCCGAATGCTAATCGTCCTTGGGGAGAACCACCGTAGGAGCGGCGTGACTTCTAAGGTTCGAGTCACCTGGGGTGCTGTCATCGACAGCTCTTGCGACTCCCGGTCTACGCTTGTGGGCGATATTCGTCAAGCAGCGCGATATCAGGGATTTAGCGCCTGTGAATAAAACTATCCCCCGGTGGACATCAGTGGTTTTTCACAGACGTAAGCTGTGCCAGCAGTTTTTTCTTAGGTATGGTCCTTTCAAACGGGGCGGCTTTGCAGCCCCGTTTGAAAGGACCCGCGCGGAGGAGCTTCATGCGGTGCTGTGGGTAACTTCACAGCAAGTTGAGGTGGTGGTGCGGCGAGTTACTCGGTCCCCTTGGCACTGCGCAGGCGCGTGACGTTCTCGCCCGTCTGCTTGGCAAACTCATGCGGCGTTACATGGTCCTCGCGGTTCGCCTCCAGAAACCGGCTCCACCAGGTCATGATCATCCGGCGTTCTTCGAGGAACTCGGCCTTGTGGGTATAAGCGGCCCGCACGTTGTTGCGTTCTTTGTGGCTCATCTGCCGCTCGATAGCCGTCTCCGACCACAGGCCGGACTCGACCAGCGCACTACACGCCATGGCTCGGAACCCGTGGCCGCAGATATCCACCTTGGTGTCATAGCCCATCGTCCTGAGCGCGGCATTCACCGTGTTCTCGGACATCGGCTTCCACGGTTTGGCATCCCCCGCGAACACCAGCTCTAACTTGCCGGTGATCGCGTGGATCTGCTCAAGCAAGGCCACTGCATGCGGCGATAAGGGTACAACGTGGATGTCCCCGGCCATCTTCGTACCCCTTGTGGAAAACGGCACTCCGTCCAGCGCCGGGCGGGTGTCGGGGATTTCCCAGATGCCGCGCTTGAGGTCGAACTCGTTCCAACGGGCGAAGCGCAGTTCGCTGGAGCGTACGAATACATGCAATGACAACATCACCGTGAGGCGCGTGAGCGGGCGACCTCTGTAGTCCTCAATGCATGCCAGTAGCTCTGGCAGCCGCGATAAGGGTAGTGCGGGTCTGTGAGTTACCCGTGGTGTCTTGATCGAGCCATCGAGGTCGTGAGCTGGGTTCGCTGTGATCAGCCGCAGCCGTTTGGCTTCACGCATGATGCTTTGCAGGTAGTTCTTGATCCTGAGCGCCACGTCGATGGTGCCGCGCTTCGTCACAGCCTCCAGTGGCTGCATGAGGTCGTGGGTGTCCAACTCAACGATTGCCCTGGCACCTAACAAAGGGAATACGTGAGTCTTCAACCGGCTGAGCACAGTCTTAGCGTGGCCCGGCGCCCACTTCGGCACCATCCCGGCATACCAATCGAGCGCAACGCTTTCGAAGGTTCGGCCATTGATCACGGCTTGCACCTTGGCCTGCTGCTTGGACTGGATAGGGTCAATGCCGTTGGCGATCTGCTGTTTGAGCTCGAAGCGCTTGTGGCGAGCGTCAGCCAGCCCGACCACCGGGTAATTGCCGAGTGAGGTCAGGCCCTCGCGACCATCGGGCTTCACATACCTGAGCCGCCAGCCTTTGCGACCGTTGGGCTTCACGAGCAGGTAAAGGCCATCGCCGTCAAAAAGCTTGTACTCACGTTCGCGAGCCTTTGCAGTGCGGCAGGCGTTGTCGGTAAGGGGAGCTGTTGTGCGAGCCATAAGGGTACTTTCCAATGTCGAATTGGTAGGTATCCTTAGAAGTACCCTTATTAACGCTGGCTACCCTCGGAATCAAAACGAAAAAAACCGCCAGAAGGCGGGTTTTTCGGGGGTTCCAGAGATTTTGAAAGCTTTCTATGGAACCTTGAATGGTGCCGGCACCAGGAGTCGAACCCGGGACCTACTGATTACAAGTCAGTTGCTCTACCAGCTGAGCTATACCGGCGAAGAGGGCGACATTATAGCCAGCCGCCGCCAGGAGTAAACCACTGATTTTCCTGCCCGAATGCCGTTCGTCCTCAGTGCCCGGAGGCGGCCGCGCCGGGTTTGGCGCCGAACGGCGGGCGGGCCAGCCAGATGATCACCAGCAGGGCGAGGAACAGCCAGCCGAGCATGGTGAAGTAGTCGATGGTGGACATCATGTAGGCCTGGCTCTGCACCATCCGGTCGAGCAGCGCCGCGTTCGCCTGGGTGTTGCCGCCGAGCTGGGCGAGGGTTTCGTGGGTGGCCGGGTCGTAGAGGCTGATGTTTTCGCTGAGGTAGGCGTGGTGCTGGGTGGCGCGGCGGTTCCAGATCCAGGTGGTCAGCGAGGCGGCGAAGCTGCCGCCGAGGGTACGCAGGAAGGTGGCCAGGCCGGAGCCGTCGGCGATCTGGTCGGGGGGCAGGTCGGAGAGCAGGATGCTCAGGATCGGCATGAAGAAGAACGCCACGCCGAGCCCCATGATCAACTGCACGATGGCGATGTGCTGGTAGTCGACCTCGGTGGTGAAGTTGGCGCGCATGAAGCAGGTGATGGCCATCGCCAGGAACGACAGGCCGGCGAGCATGCGCAGGTCGAAATGGTTGGCGTAGCGGCCGACCAGCGGCGAGAGGAACACCGGGAGGATGCCGATTGGCGCGGCGGCCAGCCCGGCCCAGGTGGCGGTGTAGCCCATCTGGGTCTGTAGCCATTGCGGGAGCAGCAGGTTGATGCCGAAGAACGCAGCATAGCCCAGCACCAGCGCCAGGGTGCCGGCGGCGAAGTTGCGGTGGGCGAACAGGCGCAGGTTGACGATCGGATGGCGGTCGGTGAATTCCCAGATGATGAAGAAGGCCAGGGCGATCGCCGCGATCAGCGCGCCGCCGACGATGAAGTTCGACTCGAACCAGTCCAGGTCGTTGCCCTTGTCGAGGACGATCTGCAGGGCGCCGACGCCGATCACCAGGGCGATCAGGCCGACGTAGTCCATCGGCGCCTTCTTGATCGTCACCGGGCGTGCCTTCAGTTGCTGGTAGACGACGAAGGCGGCGAACAGGCCGACCGGCACGTTGATGAAGAAGATCCACGGCCAGCTGTAGTCGTCGGTGATCCAGCCGCCGAGGATCGGCCCGGCGATCGGCGCCACCACCGTGACCATCGCCAGCAGGGCCAGGGCCATGCCGCGCTTCGCCGGTGGGTAGATGGAGATCAGCAGGGTCTGGGTGATCGGATACAGCGGCCCGGCGACGAAACCCTGCAAGGCGCGGAAGCCGACCAGAGAAGGCATCGACTGGGCGATGCCGCAGAGGAACGAGGCGAGTACGAACAGCAGCGCGGCGGCGATGAACAGGCGCACCTCGCCGACCCGCCGGGCCAGCCAGCCGGTCAGCGGGAGGGCGATGGCGTTGCTCACGGCGAACGAGGTGATCACCCAGGTGCCCTGTTCCGAACTCACCCCGAGGTTGCCGGAGATGGTCGGCAGGGCGACGTTGGCGATGGTGGTGTCGAGCACCTGCATGAAAGTCGCCAGGGACAGGCCGATGGTCGCCATCACCAGGCTGGGCGGGGAGAAGCTGCTGCTTTCGCTCATGCTGGCGGGCTCAACGCTGGGCGGTCTTGCCGTGGTCTTCGGCGAGGTTGGCTTCGATCAGGCGTTCGATCAGCTTGTCGGCCGAGGCCAGTTGCTGCTGGTAGACATCGGTGGAGAACAGCGCTTCGCGCGGAGGCTGCTGGGCCAGGGCCGGGCCGCTCTGGTCATGCAGGTCGACTTTCACGTCCATCGACAGGCCGATGCGCAGCGGATGCTTCTGCAATTCTTGCGGATCGATATGGATGCGCACCGGCACCCGCTGGACGATCTTGATCCAGTTGCCGGTGGCGTTCTGCGCCGGCAGCAGGGAGAACGCGCTGCCGGTGCCCACGCCGAGGCTGTCGACGGTGCCGCTGTAGCGCACGTCGCTGCCGTAGAGGTCGGAGCGGATCTCCACCGGCTGGCCGATACGCATGTGCTTGAGCTGGGTTTCCTTGAAGTTGGCGTCGATCCAGATCTGATCCAGCGGGACCACGGCCATCAGCGCATTGCCCGGTTGCACGCGCTGGCCGACCTGTACGCTGCGCTTGGCGACGTAGCCGGTGACCGGCGCGACGATGGTCGAGCGCGCGTCGTCCAGGTAGGCCTGGCGCAGTTGCGCGGCGGCGGCCTTGACGTCCGGATGGGAGGTTATCTGGGTGTCGTCGACCAGCGCGCGATTGGTGTTCAGCTGCTGTTCCGAGCTGGTCAGCGAGGCTTTCGCGCTGTCCAGGGCGTCGCGGGCGTGGGCCAGTTCCTCCTGGGAAATGGCGCCGTCGTCGGCGAGGTTCTTGCGTCGCTTGTAGTCGGCCTCGGCCTTGGCCAGCGCGACCTTGCGGGTGGCGACCTCGGCGCGATAGCCGTCGACGTTGCTGAACAGCCCGCGTACCTGGCGCACGGTGTGGGCCAGGTTGGCCTCGGCGCGCTGGAGGGCGATGTCGGCGTCGCTGGGATCGAACCTGACCAGTTCCTGGCCCTTGCGCACCAGGTCGCCGTCGTCGGCGCCGATACTGACCACGGTGCCGACGATCTGCGGGGTGATCTGCACCACGTTGCCGTTGATGTAGGCGTCGTCGGTGTCCTCGTGCCAGCGGCCGTAGAAGAACTCCCAGGCCACGCTGGCCAGGGTGGCGAGGACGATCACGGCGAGCAGGATCAGCAACCAGCGCTTGCGCTTCGGGTTGCCGGCGGGAGTTTCGCTGTTGGCGGTAGTCATGGTGGGTGCCTCGTTCATTCTGCCGGCGCTTTCGCGGTAGCGAGCGCAGCGGAGCGGGAATCGGGGTGGAAACCGCCGCCCAGGGCCTGGACCAGCTGGACGGATAGATCGATCTGCTGGCTCTCCAGGCTGGCCAGCTGGCGTTCGGCGACCAGCAGTTGCTGTTGCACGCTGAGGGCGTCGAGATAGCTGCCGACGCCTTCGCCGTAGCGACGCATGGCCAGGTCGAAGTTGGACCTGGCGATATCGCGGGCCTGGCGCTGGTCGACCACCTGCTGTTCCAGGGAGCGCAACTTGCCGAGGTCGTCGCTGACCTCGCCGAGGGCCTGGACCAGCGTCTTGTTGTACTGGCCGACAGCCAGGTCGTAGTCGGCGTCGCGTTCGGCCAGGTTGGCGCGGCGGCGGCCACCGTCGAAGATCGGCAGGGAGATCGCCGGCGCCACCTGGAGGAAGCGGCTCGGCGCCTGCAACACGTCGCTGGTGTGCAGGGCGGCGAGGCCGGCCATCGCGCCGAGATTGAGGTTGGGATAGAACTCGGTCTTCGCCGAGTCGATGTTGCGGCGCGCCGCCTCGACCCGCCAGCGCGCGGCAACGATGTCGGCGCGGCGGCCAAGCAGCTCCGCCGGGAGCACCGAGGGCAGGCTCAGGCTGGCCGGGTTCAGCGGTTGCGGGCGCTGCAGTTCGAGACCGCGATCGGGCCCCTTGCCCAGCAGCACGGCGAGGGCGATGCGGGCGCTGGCGATGTCCTGCTCGGCGGCGCTGAGCTGCTGGCGGGCGGTGGCCAGCTGGGTCTGCGTCTGTTGCAGTTGGACCTTGCTGTCGAGCCCGGCGCTCATGCGTTTCTGGCTCAGCTCGGTCATGCGCTGCGAGCGCTTCAGTTCTTCCTCGGCGAGATCGCGCACGGTAAAGGCGTGGGCGAGGTCGCTATAGGCGCGGGCGATGCTCGCCGAGAGGCCGATGCGCGCGGCCTGGCTGTCGATCAGCGCGGCATTGGCCTGGCCGAGGGCGGCTTCCCAGGCGGCGCGCTCGCCGCCCCAGAGGTCGAAGTCGTAGTTGAAGCCGAGCGACAGGTACTTGATCGCCGAATAGCGGCCGCCGAGCGGTGCCGGGGCCACGCTGGTCGGCGCGCGGATGCCGGAGTAGCTGGCCTTGGCGTCCAGCGTCGGCTGGCGCGCGGCATCTTGCGCCTGGGCCGTTGCCGCCGCCTGGCGCGCACGCGCCTCGGCGATCTGCAGGTCGGGGGTGCCTTGCAGGGCTTCGCCGATCAGTTGGTCGAGCTGGCGATCGCCGAGCCCGCTCCACCAGTCCTGGCGCGGCCAGGCCGCTGGCGATAGGGCTACGCCGTCCAGACTCCTGCCCGCCTGGAGGGCACCTGCCGGTTGCAGGCGGGCGTTCGGTTCCAGGCCTTCGGAAGTGACGCAGCCGGCGGCCAGCAGTATCGCCGAGGCCAGCGCCAATCGCTGCGGCCAGGGATGGAGAAGAGGGAACGGCATGGATCAGGACTCCTGCAGACTGACCCGCGGGCAGCCGGCGTGTAGCAGAACCTTGGTCAGCAGATGGGTCAGCGTCTGCAGTTCTTCCGTGCTCAGGCAGGCGACCAGCTCGTTCATCGCCGCCGAGGCGATCAGCGGAAGCTGTTCCTGGACCTTCCGTCCCGCTTCGCTCAGATCCAGGCGCAGGCAACGGCGGTCTTCGGGACAGCGGCCACGCAGCAGCAGCCCTTTTTTCTCCAGGCGCGCCAGCATGCGGGTCATCGAGCCGCTGTCCACCGACAGCTCGCGACACAGTTCGACCGGACTGTTGGCACGGTTGAGACCGACGAAGATCAGCACCTTGAACTGGGCGGCGGTGATGTCCAGCGCGGCGAGGTGCTTCTCGAGGATGCGGTCCTTGGTCGCGGCACTGATGCCGATGAGCTGGCCAATGGAGCCCTTGAAGGGAAAGTCGGAAGCGCTGTAGTGGCCCATGGGGAGGGGATCGCTGTCCAGGCAGGGAAAGTGTTTCAAAATAATACTGCCTAGGCAGCGATTAACAAGAGGTCAACCGTTGCAATAAAAGAACAATCCGTTCCTTCGAACGTCATGCGATGCCGTTTTGCAACTATTGCCGGTGCTCAAGTCCACTTTCGGATTAACCGGAAAGCCAGGCTTATGCACAAGCGGGCAAGGGATAGGAAGGAAACGCTCTAAGAGTCGCTGTGGTTATTTCGGTTGCTATCAAGATATTGTTTTATATGGATTTTATTTTTTCTGTTCATTTTTTGAACAGCTTTCCCCGCCCCTGGATAGGGGCCTCTCGGCAGATGTTTCCCAGAACTTGTCACCAGACTTATCCACAGGTTGTGTGGGCAACCATCTGGAACACCCGTATCAGCTGCGCTCTGCAAGGATCAGCAGGTTTCGCGGAGACAGGGAGGTCGGACAGAACTCGCCCAGGCGGACGCTATAGCCCTGTTCGGCCAGGTACAGGCAGCGATCCAGCAGCAGCCAGAGTTCCAGCGGGCGGCGGAACAGGGCACGCACCAGCTCCAGGTTGCGAACCATCGCCAGGCGCTTCCAGCCGGCCGCTTCCAGCGCCTGCCAGTCGCGCGCGGCCGGTTCGGGAAGTCCCTTGAGGGCGGCGAGTTCGCGACAGTAGTCGGCGTATGGACGTTCCAGCCAGGCCACCGGAAGGGAAGGCACGCTGAGGTACTGGTCGATTCCGCGCAGCTCGCGCTGCAGCAGGTCGAAACCCAGGCGCCGGGCCATCGACTGGTCGCGCTGGCGACGGACCCGTTGGCTGGCGGTGACGGTCTCGCTCAGGGGCAGGCGCAGGTCGTCGAGCGATAGCGCGAGCTGCGATCGGCCTGCCGATTGCGATAGCGGCTGGTAGAAAGGCCCCGGAATGCGGTTGTAGCAGCATGGCGCCACCGCCAGTTGGCGACAGCCGGCCTGGCTGGCCAGGCGCAGCAGGCGCAGGTGCAGTTCGCCGCAAGCGTGCAGGGCCACCGGCGTATGCCCGGGAAGCAGGCGCTCGGCGCAGTCCGCGGCCAACACATCCTGGCGGAGGTGGTGGGCGGAGAGCCCCAGGCGGTCGCTCAGGCGTTGTCCGTCGGCGACCAGCGCGGGATCGTGTTCGAGGCAGGTCAGCGGTTGTCCCGCATGGGCCAGCAGGCGGCCCAGATGGCCCTTGCCGGAGCACCAGTCGAGCCAGTGGGTGACTGGCCGGGCGAACTGCAGGCGCCCGGCGAACAGGCCGATCTGCTGCCACTTGCGTCCCGGTACGTCGATATTGAAGCGGTTCGGTGCCTGCGGGCGCTCCGCCAAAGGCAGTTCGCCGACCGCGCCCAGTGCCGCGGCCTGGGCGGCGAGCTGCGGATAAGGTGCGGGCGCGGCCAGGCGGGTGGGCTGGTTGTGCTCCGCGTCGGCCTGTTCGAGGCTGCGCCCGCGCAGCCATGACGCCAGCTCGGCGTGTTCGGCTTCCCACGCCAGGGTCGGCTCGCTGAACGGGCGGGGTCGCCAGAGCCGCTGGTGTTCGAGGAGGAACGCGTCCAGCGCGAGGAAGCGCTGCGACAGGGCGTCGCCAGTGAGGAACGGGAAGGTTTCGGACACGATGCGAGCGGTAGCGGGAAAACGGGGCGGCGATTATAGCCGCCCCGTAGGCATCGGAAAGCGCCCGCTCAGCGGCCCTGGGTGGCGTCGACCCGCAACCAGCGTTCGATCAGACGGAAGATCCGCGTCAGCACGATGGTGATCACCAGGTACAGCGCGCCGGCCAGGCAGAAGAACAGCATCGATTCGTAGGTGCGGGCGATGATGGTCCGGGCCATGCCCATGATGTCGAACAGGGTCACGGTGTAGACCACCGCGCTGGCCTTGAGCATCAGGATCACTTCGTTGCTGTAGGCCGGCAGGCCGATGCGCACCGCGCGCGGCAGGATGATGTGCCAGAGTGCCTGGCGCCGCGACATGCCGAGGGCGCGGGCGGCCTCCACCTCGCCGACCGGCACCGAGTGGATCGCGCCGCGGAGGATCTCGGCGATATAGGCGGCGGTGTGCAGGGTCATGGTCAGCAGCGCGCACCAGTACGGATCGCGCAGGTAGGGCCAGAAGGCGCTCTTGCGCACTTCCTCGAACTGCGCCAGGCCGTAGTAGACGATGAACAGTTGCAGCAGCAGCGGCGTGCCGCGGAAGAAGAAGATGTAGGCGTACGGCACCGCGCGCACGTACCAGTGCCGCGAGGCGCGGGCGATGCCCAGCGGCAGGGCCAGGGCGAGCCCGGCGACCACCGCGATCGCCAGCAGCTCCAGGGTCAGCGCCGCGCCCTGGAGCATCTTCGGCATCCACTTGAGGATCAGCTCCCACTCGCTCATAGCTCGTTCCTCACGAAACCACGGCCGGCGCGACGTTCGAGGAAGTGCAGGGCGACCATGATGACGACCGTGAGGCTCAGGTAGATGGCGGCCGCGGTCATGTAGAAGGTGAAGGGTTCCTTGGTCGCGTTGGAGGCGACCTGCGCCTTGCGCATGATCTCGTCGAGGGTGATCAGCGACACCAGTGCGGTGTCCTTCAGCAGGATCAGGTACAGGTTGCCGAGGCAGGGCAGGGCGACCCGCCAGATCTGCGGCAGGACGATGCGCCAGAAGATCCGTCCGGGCGACAGGCCGAGCGCCTGGCCGGCCTCGCGATGGCCGCGCGGAATGGACAACAGCGCGCCGCGGAACACCTCGGTGGCGTAGGCGCCGAAGCACAGGCCGAGGGCCAGGGTGCCGGCGGCGAACGGCGAGAGCGCCAGGTCCGGCTTGCCGAAAAGGTCGCCGAGGGCGTTCAGGCCGCTCACCGTGCCGAAATAGATCATCAGTACCCAGAGCGTTTCCGGCACGCCGCGGACGATGGTGGTGTAGGTGCCGCCGAGGAAACGCAGGGCCGCGTGCTTCGAAGTCTTCGCGATGGCGCCGAGGAGGCCGAGCAGCAGCCCCACGCAGACCGCCGCCAGCGACAGCTTGAGGGTCATCCAGGTACCGGCGAGCAGCTGGTCGCCGAACCCATGCAGGTCGAGAATCATGAGAAGTCAGGCCTGAAGGCGGCCACCGCCGGGACGCCCCGGCGGTGACCTGGCTTGGCATCAATAGATGCTGAAGGGGAAGTACTTGTCGTTGATCTTCTTGTAGGTACCGTCGGCGACGATTTCCTTCAGCGCGGCGTTGAGCTTCTCGCGCAACGGGTCGCCCTTGCGCACGGCGATACCGATCTTGTCGTTGTCGAACACCGGCTCGCCCTTGAACTCGAACTCCTTGCCGGCGTCGCTCTTCAGCCAGTCGTACTGCACGAACTTGTCGGCCAGCACGCCGTCCAGGCGCCCCGAGGAGAGGTCGAGATAGGCGTTCTCCTGGGTGTCGTAGAGCTTGATGGTGACCACGTCGGCCATGTTGTCTTCCAGCCAGGTGCCGGCGATGGTGGCGCGCTGGGCGCCGATCACCTTGCCCTTCAGGGAGTCCTTGTCGGTCTTGAAGTCGACGCTCTTCGGCGCGACGAACTGCAGCTTGTTGGTGTAGTAGGGATCGGTGAAGTCGACCGCCTGCTTGCGCTCGTCGGTGATCGACATGGACGCGACGATGAAGTCGAACTTCTTGGCGTTCAACGCCGGGATGATGCCGTCCCAGTCGGAGGTCACCACCTCGCACTCGGTCTTCATCTTGGCGCACAGCGCCTTGCCGATGTCGAGGTCGAAGCCGACCGCCTGGCCGCTGGCATCGATGCCGTTGAAGGGCGGGTAGGCGCCTTCGGTGCCGATGCGCAGCTTGTCGGCGGCGCTGGCGTCGAGGGCGAAGGCCAGGGTTGCAGCGGCGGCCAGCAGGATCTTCTTATAGTTCTTCATGCGGTGTTGCTCCGTTAGCGGTGGCTGGACATGAACTGTTTGCAGCGCGCCGACTGGGGGTTTTCGAAAACCTGTTGCGGCGTTCCCTGCTCTTCTACCAGGCCCTGGTGGAGGAATACCACCTCGCTGGAAACCTGGCGGGCGAAGCTCATTTCGTGGGTGACCAGCAGCATGGTCCGGCCCTCTTCGGCGAGCGCACGGATCACGTTAAGCACTTCCTGTACCATTTCCGGGTCGAGCGCCGAGGTGGGCTCGTCGAACAGGATCACCTTGGGTTGCATGGCCAGGGTCCGGGCGATGGCCGCGCGCTGCTGCTGGCCGCCGGAAAGTTGCGCGGGATAGCTGTGGCGCTTGTCGGCGATGCCGACCTTGGCCAGCAGGCCCTCGGCGATCTCGATCGCTTCGGCCTTGCTCTTGCCCAGTACGCGACGTGGCGCCTCGATCACGTTGTCGAGGATGCTCATGTGCGGCCACAGGTTGAAATTCTGGAAGACGAAACCGAGCTCGCTGCGCAGCCGGTTGATCTGCTGGCTGTCGGCGGCGACCAGGTCGCCGTTCTTGCTCTTCTTCAGGCGCAGCTCTTCGCCGGAGACCAGGATCTGGCCCTGGTGCGGGTTCTCCAGCAGGTTGATGCAGCGCAGGAAGGTGGATTTGCCCGAGCCGGACGATCCGAGGATGGAGATCACGTCGCCGTCGCGGGCGGTGAGGGAGATGCCCTTGAGCACTTCGAGGTCGCCGTAGCGCTTGTGCAGGTTACGGATTTCCAGTGCGGGGGTGGCCTCGGCCATGGATTTTCCTCTTGTTATTCGGATTGGAAGGGCCTTCCTGGCGAAGGCAAGCTAGCACAGCGCTTCAACCGGAGCCAAGCAGGCGGCGTGCCTCTGGAGCGGGGTTGGCGGCATCTTGTCGCATCGCTGCAGTGCGCTGTCGCGTAGGAACAAAACTGTCGGCTTTCGAAGAAAACTCCTGGCGAATCCTGACCTGAAGCAGAGCCTGGAGGTCGGCGCGCGCCCCGTTCCCGGGCACGCGGGGCCGCCTATGGAGCCGCCGGCGGCTGCTCCCCGCGCGGTTCCGCCAGCACCTTGGCCGCGGCCAGCGGCGGCGGTGGAGTGATGCCCATCGACACATAGATGCTGGTGAAGGTATCCATGCCGATCTGTGCCGGTTTCACCCATTCCACCGGAACGTAGAGCAGGCCGCCGCCCACCGGGATCGGCGCGGTCGGCACCAGGATCGCGTAGTGCGCGCGGCCGTCCAGTTCCACCGCTTCGGGGTTGGGCATCAGCGCCAGCACGGCGGCGCCGTCGCCACCGAAGAAACACCACACCGGGCTCATCGCGGCGATGTCGGCGTCCTGCTTCTTGTCCAGCAGGCCGACGAAACGGTCGGCCAGGTTGTACAGGTTGCCGATCAGCGGGGTGCGCCGCAGGGTCAGGTCGAACAGGTTGGCCAGCGGCCGCTTCAGGCCTAGCTGTACGCCGAGGCCAAGCAGGTAGATGGCTACCAGCAGTAGCGCGGTACCGAGCAGGTAGGCCAGTGGCGAATCGCCAGCGAGCGGCTGGCCGATGGCGGCGAAGCCGCGACCGACCAGGCTGGATGGACCGACGAAGCGGTTCAGCAAGCTGACCACCCAGGCCAGCAAGGCTAGGGTGAGTACCAGCGGCAGCATCACCAGCAGGCCGGCGAGCCAGGTGGCGAGCAGGGAGTTGAAGCTTTTCTTCAGCATCGATCGGGGGTCCGGACAAGGTCCGCCTAGTCTATCGGCACTGCCTGGCTCACGCTCGGCCGTTCGCCGGGATGGGCGAAAGATCCGCCGCGGCGATTCGTCATTCCTTGTAGGCTGTGCGAGTCGCGTTCATTCCAGCAGGCCTTCACGGAGGGCGTATGGCGGAGAGAAAGACCCTGTTGCTGACCGGGGCGAGCCGCGGTATCGGGCATGCCACGGTGAAGTACTTCAACGCCGCGGGTTGGCGAGTGTTCACCGCGTCGCGGCAGAGCTGGGCCAGCGAATGTCCCTGGGCGGACGGCGAGGAAAACCACATCCACCTGGACCTGGAGGACATTCCCGGCGTCGAGGCCAGCCTGGAGTTGATCCGCGAGAAACTCGGCGACGGCCGGCTCCATGCGCTGGTGGACAACGCCGGCATCTCGCCCAAGGGCGAAGGCGGTGAACGCCTCGGCGTGCTGGAAACCGACTACGCCACCTGGTTGCGGGTGTTCAACGTCAACCTGTTCTCCACCGCCCTGCTGGCGCGCGGCCTGTTCGCCGAACTGAAGGCGGCGCAGGGAACGGTGATCAACGTGACCTCCATCGCCGGCTCGAAGGTGCATCCGTTCGCCGGGGTGGCCTACGCCACTTCCAAGGCAGCGTTGTCCGCGCTGACCCGCGAGATGGCCCACGACTTCGGCCCGCATGGGGTGCGGGTGAACGCCATCGCGCCGGGGGAGATCGACACCTCGATCCTGTCGCCGGGCACCGAGGAGATCGTCGAGCGCAGCATCCCGCTGCACCGCCTCGGCCGGCCGGAGGAGATCGCTTCGCTGATCTACTTCCTCTGCACCAGTGGCGCATCCTACGTGAATGGCGCGGAAATCCACGTCAACGGCGGGCAGCACGTCTAGGCGAACGGCGGAAAGCAAAAAGGCCCACCCGGAGGTGAGCCTTTTCGTCGTGTTCATGGTGCCAGGGACGGAATCGAACTGTTGGCTATAGTCCATGTATTTACTGGATTTCCCTGGTTTGTGTTTTAGGCTGTTCCCCCAAATATACCCCCAAAACGAAAAGTACCCCGAGGTTCTGCATCGATTTACTCCCCTTTGTTCCCGACAATTCCCCTTTGTTCCCGGAGCATCCGTGGTTAATATCTGGCTATTACTGTTCGGATAACCAGTGCCGGCAGAGCGTTTGGCCAGCCTAGCCCGACGGGGCGAAGAGCAGGTCCCCCCACCTGCCAGGCTGGCGGATCCGTTCGATGGGGAGCATTTGGGAGAGGCATGTGATTGGAAAAGGCATATCGATTGTTCCCGTGGTTGTCCATTGAGCAAGCTTCTAGGTGGCTGAGGCAGTTAACAGGAACTGAGTTGGATATATTTGAGACTCTTCAACTTTGTGAGTTTGGGGAGTGTCCTGTCTACCTCAATTGTGAAGGTTGGCGCGGAGTTTTAATAAACTATGAGGAGAGTGCTTCCATAAGTGTTGCTGGGGTGGGGTATTCTCGCGTGTGTAATCCGTCTCAGCTTTATAATGACAGTTCGGTCGAGTTGATTGGCGACATTTCTGATTTGTCTTGTGTTAGAACTCTTCATGGGTGTCGCTGGTGCTTGGAAGAGTACGATGAATCGAGAGGGCCCGAGGTTAGGCCCGCAGACATCGAAACGTTGGCGCGTAAGATGAACGCTTCGCTTCCCCTCATGTCGAACCACCCAGTGGCCCAGTCATCCGAGGATCTAATTAGAAGTCGTGTTGAGTCAGTTGGTCTAAATACTATTGCTCGTGTAGTTGGTGTGGATGCGTCTGTACTGTATGGAAGATACGGAAATGATATAGCTCTAATTGGGAGATTGCTTGAACTTTTAAAGTTGAAGGTGGTGGGTGAGGAATTTGTGGTCACTGGTCCAGTGGACTCTCCTGTAACGGGCGGAGAGGACGTCCCCTTAGCTGGCAGTTCTTCTGAGCCAGGAATTGCCTTTCCCTATGCCACCAGAGAGCTCAAGGCCATGCACGCTGCTGCTATGAAGTACTGGGTAGACTATACGCCAGATAAGAGGCAGCCGACCCAGAAGGAGATCGGAATTGAAATTGGTGAGTTATTAGATCTTTCGCTTCAGTCAAATAATGAGCCGGCGCGTAAAGCAATAGTATTGGCATCAGCTATCAAGCCCGACTCGATATCGGGCGATTGACCCTAATGGGTGACAGTGTGAGATGACACTATGTCGCCCATAGCTGTCACCCCCACCCTCACCTTTACCGTGCAGCCATCGTTACCAATCACGCCCAAGGAGGCGCAGACGATGGCAAGCACCACCAGCAGTACCCAACCCATCCGCCGCTTTATCAAGCGCCAGGCCGTGGAAGAGATCACCGGCCTTTCGTGCTCCGAGATATATCGCCGTATCGCAGCCGGGACTTTCCCCGCACAAGTCATCCTTGGTCCGAAGTCCGTTGTTTGGATCGAGTCCGAAGTTATGGACTGGTGTGACGCTCGCGTAGCTGAAAGCCGAGGGGAGGTCGCATGATGGCCCTTGCAATCCCTCCATGCTGGCGCTATGGTTTGCCCGTCACGGTAAATCCCGTGGCCGACCTTGGCCGGTCGAACAGCAATAGGCGCACCAGCGCCCAACATCACATTGCAGGCGCTTTTTTTGCGTCCGCACTATCGTGTTATGGCGGCAGTGCGCGGGACACCTTCGGGTGTGCCGGGTCCCTATTGCCCCGGTCGGCCAACCCGCGTACTGCTGCCTCCCCCATTCGCTTGGCCGCGAAAGGTGGCAGCTCCAATTCAGCAATAGGAGCTTCACCCATGACCACCTGTAATCCGTCCAAAGCACGCGCCTCTGCCCACCGGGCAATGGCCCTTGCTGCTCTGCGCAGCAATTCCTCCCTTGCCGTTCGACTCAACCGCTACAACCACCACCGCGCTATCCAGCGCTCCCTCGAAGCCCAGTCCGACGCCTGCGCCTGGCTGGAGAACCTAGAGGGCGATGCCTGGGCCGATGCCTGCGAAGAGATCGCTGCTGCTCTGAAGGCCAAGGAGGTGTCCCATGCGTAACCTGGTGACGCTCTCCGACTCCATCGGCGGCAACCTGACCGGCGCGGGCTTCGCCCTGGAAACCATCGCCAACCTGCTTGGTGCCGACGGTTGCGAACACTTCCTCAACAAGGACCACATCAACGGTCTGGTCCATGCGGTACTGACGATCTCGGTCTACGTCAAAGACGCTGGTTACGACCTGTGTGAGGCAGCCGAGATTGCCCAGGAAGGGGGTGCCCAATGAGCATTCGTCCCCTCGAGCGGATCGCCGACGACGCGGTGGAAGCTGTGAGCTATGGTCGGGAGCAGACTCAGTGGCTCGCTGCTCTGGCGGCGGCTATCAAGCTTGACCTCCGGCACGGCAAAGGCGTCCATGCCGAGGCCCTGGCCGGTCTGTCGCACTACTTGAGCTATGACTGCGCGAACTACCTCGACTGCGAGGTCGAGCGCCTGCGCAAAGAGCTTGGTGCCGTGGGAGGTGCCCAGTGATTCGGTACTACTGCATCCAGGCCCGTGACAAGACAGCATTCCCCTACGGCAAGGCCGGCCCGATCCGCACCCTGGTTGAGGCAAGCCGGGCCCTGCGCATGCTGCGGCGCGAGCACCCCGGCCAGGCGCTGGAAATCTACGAGTGCGTCTGGTTCCTCGGCGTGGGCGAGTTGGAGTGGGATGAGCGATTCGCCCCCAAGCGAGGTAAGCGCAAAGCCCCGGCGCCCAGGCGCGCATCCAGAGCGGCGGTTCAGACTCCCGCCCTCTCCCCCGGCCTGACCAGCACCGCCCAGGAGGCCTAACCATGACCAATGTCCAACAGCGCCGCGAGGCGCTGACGGGATCGGCTTGCCCGGAGAACGCCGCCCAGCCGGTCGAACTGTTCTACGTCCATCACCCCGAGGCCAGCCGTGCGCTCCTCGGCCCCTTCCTCTCCCACGCTGATGCCGAGTGTGGTCGGCACCTGATGCGCAGCGCTGGCGCGGTTGTCAGGTCCGCGCTGGTCGATGAGGTGAGCGAGTCCACTCGCTGGCATGCGTGGAACAACGGTGAGGTCTGCCGCACCTTCTGCCAGAGGCAAGGGGGTGGTCAATGACCCCTATCGACAAGCTGCTGCCACGTCTGGACAAGGTGAAAGCGGACGGTAAAAGCCGCTGGAAAGCCTGCTGTCCAGCCCACGACGACAAGTCACCCAGCCTGCGCGTCACCGAAACCGAGGACGGTACGGTCCTGCTCAAGTGCTGGGTCGGCTGCACGGCTGCCGAGGTCGTGACGGCGGTCGGCCTGCAACTGGCTGACCTGTTCCCGGGCGAGAAGCGCCAACGCACCGGCCCCAGCCGTGAAGCCATCCAGCATGAGCGCGCGGTGTACCTGATCGGCAAGAACCTACTCGAGCAAGGCAAGGAAATGGCCGCCGAAGACCTGGAGCGCTTCCACCTGGCCAAGCAGCGGTTGGGGGTGAGCTGATGGCAGAGAAAGACCGTTTCGCTGACCAGTGGGCCACCGTTGACCAAGTGGCTGATGCGCTCAAGAGACTGGAGGAGGATGCTGGCGCCCTGTACGAGACCGCCATCCTCGGCCAACTCAAGAAGATGCGTGCCAAGGATCCCGCCGCCTTTGCCCGGCTGCGCGCCCAGGTCAAGGACACCAAGGTGCTGAGCATGGGCGAGTTCGATCGCTTAACTGCCTGCGTGGACGATGACGCCGAGCCCGCCAACGCCAGCATCTTCGAAGAGGTGGAGCCGTGGCCGGAGCCGGTGGATGGTGCAGACCTGCTCGATGACGTGACCCATGCCCTGGCCCGGCACGTGATCGCGGACAAGGAAACGCTGCGGGCTGCCGCACTCTGGGCAGCCTTCACCTGGCTGGTGGACGTAGTGCAGGTGGCGCCCATCGCCAACATCACTGCGCCGGAAAAGCGCTGTGGCAAGTCCATCTTGCTCACCGCCCTGGGCAAGTTGGCCAACCGTCCCTTGCAGGTGTCGAACATTGCCCCCGCTGCGCTGTATCGCTCCATCGAGCTGTGGGCGCCGACACTACTGATAGACGAGGTAGACGCCTTCCTGGCCGCCCACGAAGACGCCCGCGGCATCCTCAATGCCGGCTTCACGCGAGACAGCGCCATCGTCATTCGCTGCGTCGGAGACGATCACATGCCCACCGCATTCAACGTGTGGGGTGCCAAGGCGCTGTGCGGTATCGGCAAGATCGCCGACACCCTGGCCGACCGCAGCGTGCCATTGCGTCTGCGGCGACGTACCGCTGGTGAAAACGTGGAGAGCCTGCGCCACTCCGACCCCGCCTTGTGGGAGTCGCTGCGTTCGCGCCTGGCCCGCTTCGCGCTCGATAGCGCCGAGGCCATCGGCAAGGCAAGGCCGGCCCCCATCCCTGGCCTGAACGACCGCGCCAACGACGCTTGGGAGCCTCTGCTGGCCATTGCCGACCTGGCCGGCGACCACTGGCCGAAGTCGGCCCGCAACGCTGCCATCGCCCTGCACGGGCTGGAAGGTGAATCTCCTAGCATCGGTGCCGAGCTGCTGGCAGACGTAAAGGCGGTGTTCGAGGCGAAGAGCGCCAGCAAGGTATTCAGTGCCGATCTGCTCGAAGCGTTGGTTGCCGATGAGGAGGCACCCTGGGCGACCTGGAACCGAGGCAAGCCGATGTCACCCCGGCAACTGTCGGCCAAGCTGGCGGAGTTCGGCATCAAGTCAGGCACGGTGCGCCAAGGTTTCGATACCAAGAAAGGGTACTCCCTGGACCAGTTCCGGGATGCCTTCGACCGATACCTTGCCACAGGCTCCCCCTCTTCGAGCGTCACACCGTCACAAGTCAGAAACCACGGGGCTTCCAGCGATTCTCAAAGCGTCACACCTACCACCAGTGTGACGGATAAAAAGTCCCTGAAAACCCCGACTGGCGTGGGTTGTGACGGTGTGACGGATAAAACACCCCTTCCCAGGAAAGAGGTCGAGAGGCCGGAACCGATCTGGGACGAAAACGATGCGGAGGAACTGTGATGGGCGCTGCTATCGACTTCCTCCGCGAGCGCGGCTTGACCGCCAAGGCACAGGGGAAACGCATCATCGTGTCCCCTGCATCAAAGCTCACCGATGACGTGCGCAAGTACGTCAAAGCACACCGCCTCGAACTGCTCGCCGAACTGGCCGCTAACGATGGCATCGAGCGTCGGGCGCACTGGCGGGTATGCCTCCCTGATTGCCGTCCCTTCGTCATGGTTGGCGAGCCCTGCACTCATGCCGAAGCGCTGGCGCACGCGCAGGGGATATGGCCTGACGCCGAGGTAGGACCATGAGCATCGACGATGAGATTCGCGCTCACCTTGAGTACTTGGGCATGGCGCCCCTGCTGGACGGACTGATACCGGAGTCGCCGCCGAGTTGCAGGGATACGCACCGTCCTAATCGCCGACAACCAGACCGCATGGGGTAGTTACAGGGCTGATACGGAGCTTCCGCTCCTCTGAACCACTATTGCCGATGGAGGAACACCGCGAACCGGGCCTAGCACGCCAGCATTCACCACAACCTTTAAACACTGGAGAACCCAGCATGAGCGGCAACAACGAACTGAACCAACTGCAACAACAGCGCCAGGATCTCATTGAGGAGCGGGAGCGTCTGGAGGCAAACCTACCCCGCCTGGAAAACGCCCTTGAGCAAGCTCCCACTGGCTGGCACCTGGGCAACATGGTAGGCAGTGAAGAGAAGCAAGCGGCTCGCGACGCCCTGTCCAACACCAGGGCTAGCATTGACTCGATTGACTACAACCTCCGTCAACTCGACATCCGCATTGCCTACGCCAAAAAGTTAGCTGGCGCTGATGAGCGGATCGCCCTGGCGACAGAGCAAGAGAAGGCTGCCGCGGCACGTATCGCGAGCATCACCGAAAGCCTGGAGCGCGTGCGCGGCCATCTGGAGCAGATGCAGAGCAACACCGAGCAGTCGCTCCAGCAGGCCAAGGACGTCGAGGTAGCGGCAGCCCAGGAAATGGCCAGAGCCACAGCGAACGGTGACAAGAAGGCCGCCAAAGCCGCCCAGGCGAAGATGGATGCGGCCGGCACAGCGGCAAAGGCGGCGCGCGCATCAGCAGAGGCCAATGCCCCACTGGTTGCAGCTCTAGAGGAGGAGGCTGCGGGTCTGGCCGAGCAACTGGCCGAGGCGCATCAAGCAGAACAAGCGGCACAGGACGAACAGCGTGAAGCAATATGCGTCCGTCTGGGTGCCGAATGGGACAGCGCGGCGACTGTCCTGGCCAAGATCGGCGCCCAGCTTGTAGCACAAGGCATGCGGGATCACCTGAGAGCGCTGAAGCTGCCGACATTTGCGCCTGACAGCCAGGCGATAACCCTGGCGGATCTGTCTACCTGACTGACGCCATACCCCGCCGGCACCTTCCCGGCGGGGGCTTCTTCGGTCACCTGATCTGCGGCACCATACAAGCTGAAACCAACGCCGAACCATAAGGAAAAGAGATGATCCGAGACAAGCAGAAAGCATTCGTCATCCTCGAAGGGCTTCGCGCCTACGAGTTCTACAAACCTGTCGACCTCCGCGGGCTCAAGGGTAGCTACTCGAAGGAGGAGTTGCTGGGAAAAATGCCGGACGACGAGTTCGAGCACTATCTCAAACTACTCGAGGGAGAGGGCTTCATTCGCTCCACGGAAGCCGCACCAGACGGTAAGCAGGTGTTCCATTTGACCTGGAAAGGCCACGACCTGGCCAAGGAGCTTGAGGACTATTACGAAAATGAGGATGAAGACACAGATGGCTGACCCGTAAGGGCAAGCCCATGGACTGGAACCAAGCGGGCGAGTGACGTGCTACTCGAAAAGCACCGGGGGCCCCTGAAGCGTGGCCCTTGGAGGGGGTAATTCGAACCTCGTTCCCGCTCTACATATGAAATTTTTCGGGGGTTGGTTGTTGTTTAGTCGTAGCGCTGTAACCCGCGCCGTTACTGGCTTTCGTCGATTCAATATAACAACCAAGAGGGAGGCGCTTCCGGTTCTCATCAGCAGCAGACCCAGCAGCCATGCGGCTTTCAGGAGAAACCGGAACCGGCCTATCGTCAAAAAATTCTGCATGTAGACCGAAACCGAGAGTCCGCGCACCCGTATCAACACGATTCACCTAGGGGCCCCACGGTTTGATGTGGGGCACGTCGCGACCTTTTGGACGGCTAGGGTCCTTTGAAGAGCGCGAGCGGGCCGCTCCGCAGTTACATACCCGCCTATCCGGAGATGTTCCAACAGAGATGATCCCTCCAGTTCCGGATGCACTCGCCATTGGCTGAAGCGCTGACTTGCAGCCGGTTGGTTTGAACAAGGTGTGCAATGGCACATACTTGACCACCTGATTGCATTCGACTTGCCCCATCATTTGCATCGGATCAGACCATCACACTGCGTGGCCATAACCAGCAGAGAACGGCGAGATAGGTCATTGGCTTAGCTCCGTTTCCTCCTGCTTGAAAATGCGAAAGCCGCGCGCCTGATAGTTTCCAAGTGCAGCCGGATGGTCGAATGTACAGGTATGCACCCATACCCGCGTTGTACCAGGCCATTGCCATGCTGATTCGATGGCATGGCTCAACAGCGCACCGCCGAAGCCGTGCCCTAGAAACTGAGATGCCAGCCCGAAGTAACGGATTTCGGTGTTGCAGCCGTCAGGCCGGTACAGTTCGTAGTAGCCAGCGATTGCCCCGCGGTGATAGGCGACCCAGGTCCGATGGCAGTCCTGCTCGACAAGTGCCTGCCAATCGGTATCGCTCCAGGCATCCAGATCTCCCCATTCCCAGGGCGTTCCAACCAGTTCGTAGAGAAACCGATTCAATGCTGCCTGAGGCACTTCACATTCGATGATCTGAAGATCGTGCGGCTGTGGCTTTGCTCTCAGCGCGGCAGCCGAGGTCATTTCCAAGTAGTAAGTGGTGTAACTCCGGTCCATCAGTAGATTCCCCATATGCCCTGGAGGCTGTTGGGCAAGCATGCTCGCAGCCGCCCCTCTCCGTCATCACCCATTCAAACCTGCTCCCAGCCGGTTTTACCTCGCAGGGGCCGAACCAACGACGGTGGACGATACTGCACCGCTTGCTGAAGTCTCGAACCGAGTCCACGGCGGTTTGATGCCGGATTGTCCAGCAACAGCAAAAGGGGGGCGCGTCTCGCTATGCCCTTGGGGTCGAAGAACGCTACCCCAGTAAAACCGGCAAATCGCCGGTTTGGACCTGCGCACCAGTCGGACGCCGCACGTACGCCTGTCCCCGCGCGCTCAAATCCACCAGATTTGGGTATTACGAAACTTTCGTAGTGAACATGCCCTTAATTTTGAGGCCATGCTGAGCCCGCAGAATTGCCCGGCCTCTGGCGAGCTGGTCGCTCCCGATGCGGGCGTGATGGTGATCCGTCACGGACCTGTCACAGTGTGACAGGCAATGCCTCGGCTGGGCCGGGTCATCGACTTGGCTGAGGCCTTGCGCTTGGCCGACAGCCCGCAGTTGCCACTCCAGCATCTGGTCCAGTCGACCACGCTCGAGGCTGCCGGATCAGCCGTCAGCTGGGCGATCACCTCGGGCAGCACAGCGACCAGGCCGGAGAGCGTAAGGGCCGGATAGCTCCCACCTTGCGCCAGGCTTCGCCGACCACCATGAACCACTACCGCCGGCGAGGAATCAGCGCCTGACGTCATGGAGGACTGGATGACCGGTACCGAGGTGGCGCGCTCGCGCGGGATCTGCGAGCTGTCGAAGGGCGGTAACCAGGCGATCGAGACGCGGCGCATCCCGCTGTTCCAGAAGGACGACGGGGTACCGGGCCTGGTGCAGCCGGGAATGCTGGTCGAGGTGCGAGACGAACAGGCGACGTGGCGCGGTCTCTGCCTGGCCACCGATATCTCGGCTGAGGGAGTCGGGGCTAGCCGCGTGTGGCAGACCCTGCGCATCG
>NZ_KV811323.1:172195-309892 GCF_001813025.1 Pseudomonas sp. HMSC066A08 | reverse complement strand
CGCACCGAGACCGTGGACAACAACGAGACCATCACCGTGCATGCCAACCGCAGCAAGACGGTCGATCGCAACGAGACGGTCAGGATCGGCATGAACAAGACGGAAACCATCCTCATGGCCTCGTTGCAGAACGTCGGCATGGGGCGCATGGAAAACGTCGGGCTCGGCTACAGCCTGAACGTCGGCATGATGATGAACACCGTGGTCGGGCTGAACCAGAGCACCCAGGTGATGAAGAAGAAGACCTTGTCGGTGGGCGATAGCTACGAAGTGAGCGTGGGCGGTAGCGACGATGGCTCGAAGATCACCCTGGACGGTCAGAGCATCACCCTCGGCAGCCAGCGCATCGAGCTGACCGCCGACCGCGAGATCCTCTTGCGTTGCGGCCAGAGCACGATCCGCCTGACGCCGGGGGAGATCGAGATTCTCTCGCCCAATGTCGATATCAACTGTTGAGCGGCGGGCGGATGTCCTGTCGTGGCTTTTCCCAAGGAAGGATGGATAGATGAGCGGCCTACCGGTTTCCCATGTCGGCGAGAAAGTCTCGGGAGGGGTTATCTCCACCGGCTCGCCCACCGTGCACGTCGGCAGCAGCGCGGTCGGCCTGGCCGACCGGGTGTCCGCCTGCGTGCCGTTGGTGGGCAAGCCGGTCAACCCCATGCTCGGCAGCAAGCTGCTGCCGGAAGAGGTCGATTTCGCCCTGGCGGCGCCGGACACCTTCACCTTCGCCCGTGGCTACCTGTCGAGCAACCCCCGTATCGGCCGGCTCGGCCGGGGCTGGTGGCTGCCGGGCGAGAGCATGCACCTGGAACTGAGCGAAGACGCCTGCGTGCTGGTCGACGCCCAGGGCCGTCGGATCGGCTTTCCTGCACTGGCTCCCGGCGCGCAGCATTATTCCGGCAGCGAGGAGCTGTGGCTGCGCCGCGGCGGTTCGAGTGGCGGCGAAGCGCAGGCCTGGCGCGGGCGCTGGGCGGCGGTGCCGGCCGAACTGCAGGCGCAGGAAGGCTCGGTGCTGGTGCTGTCCGGCCACAGCTACCTGCATTTCCAGCGTTGCCCCGACGGTATCTGGCGCCTGCAGGCCAGCTTCGGCCGCGCCGGCTACCGCACCGAGTTCCGCTGGAGCGGACGTGGCCTGCTCACCGGCGTGCGCGACAGCGCCGGGCGCAGCTATGCGCTGGTCTACCAGCAGGCCTGCGAGCCGAGCGAGGGCGACGACGGCCTGCGTCTGTTCGGCGTGATCCTGGCCAGCCACGACGGACCGCCGCCGGACTACATCGATCCGCAGAGTCCGGGACTCGACTGGCTGGTGCGCTACCAGTTCAGCGACAGCGGCGACCTGATCGCCGTGCGCGACCGTCTTGGCCAGGTGGTCCGGGTATTCGCCTGGCGCGAGCACATGCTGGTCGCCCACGGCGAACCGGGCGGGCTGGAGGTTCGCTACGAGTGGGATGTCCATGCTCCGCACGGGCGGGTCGTGAAGCAGATCGAGGCAGGCGGCCTGACCCGCACCTTCCGCTACCTGCGCGATGCCACCGAGGTCAGCGACAGCCTCGGCCGCGTCGAACGCTACGAGTTTGCCGGCGAAGGCGGGCAGCGGCGCTGGACCGCGCTGGTCAGGGCCGATGGCAGCCGTAGCGAGTTCGACTACGACCTGTTCGGCCGCCTGGTCGCCATGCGCGATCCGCTGGGACGGGAGACGCGGCGTCGGCGCGATGGCCAGGGGCGGATGCTCGAAGAGGAGTCGCCGGGCAAGGCGCGCTATCGCAAGCGCGTCGACGAAGAGACCGGGCTGCTGGTCGAGCTGGAGGATGCGATGCAGCGCCGCTGGACCTTCGAGCGCGACGAACGGGGCAATGCGACGACGGTGCGCGGCCCGGCCGGCAGCACCCGCTACGCCTACGAAGACCCGCGCCTGCCCGACCGGCCGACGCGAATCGTCGATCCGCGCGGCGGCGAGCGGCGCCTGGAGTGGAACCGCTTCGGCCTGTTGGCCGCGTTGACCGATTGTTCCGGCCAGGTCTGGCGTTACGACTACGACAACGAAGGGCGTTTGGTCGCCACCAGCGACCCGCTGGGACAACTGACCCGGCGCCGCTACGACCCGCTGGGGCAACTGATCGGCCTGGAATTGGCCGACGGCAGCGCCCTGAGCTATGAATACGACGCCCTTGGACGGCAGACCCGTATCGCCGATGCCGAGGGGCACGCCACGCTGTTTTCCTGGGGCCACGGCGATCTGCTGGCGCGGGTTTCCGACGCCGGCGGCGGCGAATTGTCCTACCTGCACGACGAGGCCGGCAGGCTGGTCGCCCTGACCAACGAGAACGGCGTCCAGGCTCAGTTCCGCTACGACCTGCTGGACCGTCTGGTGGAAGAGACCGGCTTCGACGGTCGTCGCCAACGCTATCGCTACAACGCCGCGGACGAACTGGTCGCCCGCGAGGATGCCGACGGTCGCGAGACCACCTATGCCTACGACCGCGACGGCCGCCTGGCGAGCATCCGGGTTCCCGCCACCGAGCACGCACCGGCCCTGGTCGAGCGTTACCGTTGGTTGCCCGATGGGCGCCTGGCCAGCGCCGGCGGGGCGGATTGCGAGGTGCGCTACACGTACGACGAGGTCGGTAACCTGCGCCTGGAAAGCCAGGTACATGCCGACGGATGGGTCTACAGCGTCGAGCACAGCCACGACGCGCTAGGCGTGCGCCAGACCAGCCGTTACGGCGACGCGCCGCCGGTCGCCTGGCTGACCTATGGCCCGGGTCATCTGCACGGCGCGCTGGTCGGTGCGGTCGAGCTGGCCTTCGAGCGCGATGCCCTGCACCGCGAGGTGCGTCGCGACGCCCGCCGCGACGGGCAGGATGACGCGTTGTTCACCCAGGAGCGCCAGCACGCGCCGCTGGGACGTCTGCAACGCAGCCGCCTGCGTCTGGCCGGCGGTTTCGACTGGCTGCGCGGCTATCGCTACGACGGACTTGGCCAACTGGTCGGCATCGACGACAACCAGTATCCGTCGGTGCACTACGAATACGACCTCGGCGGTCGCCTGCTGGCCAGCCGGCGCGCTGGCGCGGCGGCCAGCACCTACCGCTACGACGCCGCCGGCAACCGCCTGGAGGGCGTCGGCGAGCACGCGCGCGAGGACGTTCGCCAGGCATTCGCCGAGAACGAACTGTACCGCTCCGGTTTCAGTCGCTCCGAGGCACGCGCGAGCCAGGCCGGCGAAGGCTCGGCGCGCTGGGCCGGCAACCGTGTGGAGAGGATCGCCGGCAACCGCTATCGCTTCGATGCGCTGGGCAACCTGGTCGAGCGTATCGGCGCCGACGGCGAGCGCCTGCGCCTGGCCTACGACGGCGCGCAGCGCCTGGTCCATCTGACGCGCGATTACGCCGACGGCACGCGGCTGGAGGCGCGCTACCGCTACGACGCGCTGTCGCGACGGATCGCCAAGGTGGTGCTGCGCGAGGGTGTCGAGCAGCAGGTGCGCTTCGGCTGGGACGGCGATCGCCAATGCGCCGAAGCCTTTGCGCGGGAACTGCGCACCACCGTTCACGAACCGGGCGGTTTCGTCCCGTTGCTGCGCCTGGAGCAGGCCTGCGAGCCCGATCCCCCGGAGCTGCTGCAACTGCGCCAGGCGTTCGCCGCCGAAGGCCAGCCGCTGCCGGCGCAATGCGTGCCGGCGCTGGGCGAGGCGCGGATCGCTTTCTTCCACACCGATCACCTCGGTACCCCCCTGCAACTGAGCGACGAACGTGGCCAACTGCGTTGGCAGGGCGTTCCGGACGACTGGCGGGCGGTAGCGCCGGAACGACAGCCGGGTGCGCAGCCGATCCGCTTCCAGGGGCAATACCACGATGAGGAAAGCGGCCTCTACTACAACCGCTACCGTTACTACCTGCCGGAAGCCGGGCGCTATGCCAGCCAGGACCCGCTCGGCCTGGGCGGTGGTCCCAACCCCTATGCCTACGCGCTGAACGCGCCCACGCTGGCCTACGATCCCACCGGCCTGATCATCCCGCTGGTGGTGATCGGCGCCTTCGCCGCCCGCGCCGCGATCGGAGCGGCGCTGGGCGCCGGTATCGAGCTGGGGATGCAGACCGGCAAGCAGGTGCTGGGGCAGATGAAGGACAACTGGGACAGCGATCGCGACCTCACCGATATCAAGTGGAAGTGCATCGACATCAACTGGAAACACGTCGGCGCCTCGGCGGCCATCGGCACCGTGGCACCGGGCATGCTCAGCACCGGCAAGACCGTGGTGCAGTCCGCCAAGGCGATCAGGACCCTTTCCGGACAGGCGGCCAACACCGCCAACCGCGCGGCCAAGCTGGCCGCGCGCAAGGCCGCCCATGCCGATACCATCAAGAAGGCCGTGGCCACCCAGGCCGCCTGGCAGACGGGCAAGCAGATCGTCAAATGCCCGCTGAAGGACGAAGAAGAGGAGTGCCCGCCGCAATGATCAAGCATTACCTGCTGATGACCCTCGTCTGCATACCGCTGGCGTTGCTCTACGTCTGCCTGGAATGGTTCTTCGGCAACACCTGGGTGACCGTCGGGGTGTTCTTCGGCGTGCTCGTCGTGTTGCGCGTCGGGCTCTACCTCTACCGGCGCTCGAAGGGCATCAGGGACGGCTACCTGGACGAGTGAGGCCGACCCGGAATCGCGGATGCAGAGCCTCTTCATCAATGGCACCCTCGGCGTCGGCAAGTCTTCCGCCGCCGAGCGCCTGGCCGGGCGCGGCGTGGCGCATGCGCTGATCGACCTCGACGCGATACTGCGCGAGGCGGCATTGGACGACCTGGTGGTCGAGACCGACCGGATCGCCGTCGATGCTGTAGCACAGGCGCTGCCGGCGGCGCTCGCCTGCTAACCTGGCGACCTGCCTGTCTTCTTTACCAAGGTCCGAGGAGCCGACCATGCACGACCTGCCTACCTACGACGATGTGATCGCCGCCGCCGCACGGATCGCCGGGCATGCCAACCGCACGCCGGTGATGTCCTCGCGTACCCTCGACGAAGAACTCGGCGCGGAAGTCTTCTTCAAATGCGAGAACCTGCAGCGCATGGGAGCGTTCAAGTTCCGCGGCGCCTTCAACGCGCTGTCGCGGTTTTCCGCCGAGCAGCGTGCCGCCGGGGTGGTGGCGTTCTCCTCCGGCAACCACGCCCAGGCCATCGCCCTCTCGGCGCGCCTGCTGGGGATCCCGGCGACCATCGTGATGCCGGCCGACGCGCCGGCGGTGAAGATCGAGGCGACCCGCGGCTACGGCGGGCAGGTGGTGCTCTATGACCGCTATACGGAAGATCGCGAGCAGATCGGCCGCGACCTGGCGCAGCGCCATGGCCTGACCCTGATCCCGCCCTACGACCACCCCGACGTGCTGGCCGGGCAGGGCACCGCGGCCAAGGAGCTGATCGAAGAAGTCGGTCCGCTGGACGCCTTCTTCGCGCCCCTCGGCGGCGGCGGCTTGCTCTCCGGCTGCGCCCTGGCGATCCGTGCGCTGGCGCCGGCCTGCCGGATCTACGGGGTGGAGCCAGAGGCCGGCAACGATGGCCAGCGTTCACTGCGCAGCGGTGCCATCGTGCATATCGATACGCCGCAGACCCTCGCCGATGGCGCCCAGACCCAGCACCTGGGCAATCTCACCTTCCCGCTGATCCAGCGCAACGTCGACGACATCCTCACCGCCAGCGACGCCGAACTGGTGGATGGCATGCGCTTTCTCGCCGCGCGGATGAAGCTGCTGGTCGAGCCCACCGGCTGCCTCGGCCTGGCCGCCGCCCGCCAGCGCAAGGACGAATTGCGCGGCAAGCGGGTCGGGATCCTGCTCAGCGGCGGTAACGTCGACCTGGCGCGTTTCTGTGCCTTGCTCGGCGGCTAGCCGGCCGCCAGAGGCCGAGTCCTTCGCTGGCTGCCCAGCGCGCCATCAGTCGGTTCGACGGCAGGCTTTCGTCGAGCAGCTTGCGCGCGCTTTCCACCCCCGCGACCGGCAAGCCCTGCGGGTCGAGCAGACCGATCTGCACCAGCACGCCGGCCTGGTCCCAGTAGATGTGCTCGTGGTACAGGCGGTCGCCGCGAAAGCGCACCACGCCGAGCATGGGGATTTCCACGAAGCGCCCGGTGGGTGGGACGCCGGGCAGCAGCCAGTCGATCTCGCAACTGTGGGTGAAGCGCAGAAAACGGGAAAGCGAAGCGAACCAGCCTGGTAGGAACCGGCCGGCGGGTCATTGGTTATACGCATGCTGGCGAGAGGGTATCCGGATTGTCCGGGAGCGAGGGGCGGGAGGCGGCGTGCTCCTCGGCGAGCCGCTCGCGGATACCGCTCAGTCCCGCTGGCACTGCCAGGGCGGGCCAGCGGCGAACCGCGCTTCCACCCACTGGCGGAATGCGCTGGCCGCCGCCGTGGTGTAGCGCGCCGAGGGGCGCACCAGGTAGACGCCGGCGTCGGCGTCCAGTTGCCACTCCGGTAGCACCCGTACCAGCCTGCCGGCTTCGAGGTCGCGGCTCATCAGCCACTCGCCGGCGGCGAAGATGCCCAGGCCCTGGCGTGCGGCGCAGAGCAGGGCCTCGTTGTCGTTGCTGACCATCGAGCCGCGTACCCGCACGGGCTGCTGTTCGTCCTGGCGGGTCAGCTTCCATTCCGGGTACGAGTGCAGTCCGCTGAAGCCGAGGCAATTGTGTGCCGCCAGGTCGGCCGGGATACGCGGTACCCCATGCCGCTCCAGGTAGTCGGGAGCGGCGCCGAGGACGCGCCGATGGGCGCACAGCCGCCTGGCCACCAGGCGGCTGTCGGCCAGTTCGCCGACCCGGATCGCGAGGTCGAAGCCTTCCGCGATGATGTCGACGAAGCGCTCCGAATAGTCGGTTTCCAGCACCACCTGCGGATGCGCCAGGGCGAACTCCGCCAGCAGCGGACCGAGCCAGAGCCGGCCCATCGCCGACGGCAGGGCGACGCGCAGGCGTCCGCGCAGTTGCGCGGCGCCCAGGCTGGCTTCGTGCTCGGCCTCGTCGAGCAGGTCGACGGCCTGGCGGAAGCGGCTCGCCAGGCGCTCGCCTTCATCGGTGAAGCGCAACTGCCGGGTGGTGCGTTCGACCAGGCGGATGCCGAGGCGACGCTCCAGTGCGCCGAGCCGCTTCGAGAGCACCGAGGGATGTCGTTGCAGGGCGCGGCCGGCGGCGGCGAACGAACCGTGCTCGGCCAGGGCCAGGAGCGTGGCGACTTCATCGGCCTGCCGGCTGTCGAACGGTTGCATGCATACGCCTCTTGCGGGTGGGTCAGGGCAAGAGTACCAGCGCGCCTTGCGAGCGTCCCTCCAGCAGATCGGTATGCGCCACGGCCGCCTCGGCCAGCGGGTAGCGCCGCCAGACCCGGGGCTGGATGACACCGTCTGCATGGGCGCGCAGCACAGCCTGCGCGCGTAGCCGGTATTCCTCCGGGTTGGCGGTGTGGGCGGCGAGCGAGGGACGGGTGAGGAACAGCGAACCCTTGGCGTTGAGGGTGGCGACTTCGACGGCTGGCGGCACGCCGGAGGTAGCGCCGAAGGACACCAGCAGGCCGCGCGGACGCAAGCTGTCCAGGGACGCCTCGAAGGTAGCGCGACCGATGGGGTCGTAGACCACATCGACCTTGCGCCCGGCGGTCAGTTCGGCGACCTGGGCGGCGAGACTGGCCGCGTCGAACACCAGCACCTCGTCGCAGCCGGCAGCCCTGGCCCGCTCGACGCTTTCCGCCTTCGACACCACGCCGATCACCCGGGCGCCCAGGTGCCGGGCCCAGGCCGCCATCAACTGGCCGACGGCGCCCGCCGCGCCGTACAGCAGGATGCGTGTGCCGGGCCCGACGGGGTAGGTGGTGTGCAGCAGGTAGTGCGCGGTGATGCCCTTGAAGAGCAGCGCCGCCGCGTCCTCGAAAGCCAGTCTGTCGGGCAGCTTCAGCAAGCGCTCGGCGGGGTAGAGCCGGGCGCTGGCATAGGCGCCCAGCGGGCCGGTGGCATAGGCGACGCGGTCGCCCGGCGCCAGTCCGGTGACTCCCGCGCCCAGCGCGGCGACCACTCCGGCGCCTTCCAGGCCGAGGCCGGACGGCAGCGGAATCGGTACCGCTCCCGAGCGCTGGCCGAGGTCCAGCGGATTGACGCCGATGGCGGCCTGCTCCAGCCAGACCTCGCCGGGGCCCGGCTCCTGCGCCTGGACTTGCTCCAGGCGCAGGACCTCGGGGCCTCCGTTTGCGTTGAGGGTGATGCGACTGGGCATGGCGATCTCCTTGGCTGCGTTCGTCGTTCCGGCAGTCTAATGAAGCATCCGGGGATGATCAGGTAGGTTCTTTGCAGTTGATTGCTGCACCACATGCAGTAGTAACGCGGTGCTCCAAGGTGACCGAAAGTCGTGTTTCCGTATCGACGCGATTCGCCTAGTGTAAGGCGGCAGCCTGGACGGCCATGGTCCCTGTGGTCGCCGGACTCATTTCGGGAGAATCCCATGACGGCACCTTTCAAGGATCATTTCTCCACCGGTTCGGCGAACTACGCCGCCCATCGTCCGACCTACCCGGCGCGGCTGGTGGACGAGCTGGCCGCGCTCTGCCCCGGAACCCGCCTGGCCCTGGACTGCGGCTGCGGCACCGGACAGCTCACGGTGCTGTTGGCCGAGCGTTTCGAACGGGTGGTCGGTACCGACGCCAGCGCCGCGCAGATCGACAGGGCGCAGGCTCGCGAGCGGGTCGAGTATCGCGTGGCCCTGGCCGAGGACAGCGGACTGGCGGCGGCCAGCGCCGACCTGGTGACGGTCGCCCAGGCCGCCCACTGGCTGGACCTGCCGCGCTTCTACGAGGAGGTCCGGCGAGTGGCTCGCGAGGACGCGATCCTCGCGCTGATCACCTATGGCGTATTGCATGTCGATGGTCCCATGGAACCGTTGGTCCAGCATTTCTACCACCAGGTTGTCGGACCCTACTGGCCTGCCGAGCGGCGGCACGTGGAGGAGGGCTACCGCAATCTGCCGTTCCCCTTCGAGGAGCGCCGCCTGCCGGACCTGGCCATCGAGGTGGCCTGGACCCTGGACGCACTGCTGGGCTACGTCGGTACCTGGTCGGCGGTGAAGGAGGCCGGCAAGGCCCTCGGTCAGGATCCGGGCGCCGCGTTCGTCGATGAGTTGCGCGCAGCCTGGGGCGACCCGCAGACGCGTTATAGGGTCAGTTGGCCGCTGACGGTGCGCGCCGGAGTGGTCCGCTGAGCCATCGGACGCAATCCGAAACTCAACCATGACGGCGGGGAGAGCGCCGATCGCGTCCGACAGCGCTTCCGCCTGCCGTCTACGCAGGTCGCTGCAACCCCTTGGCAGCCTCGGCGTCGCTTGAGCGCGGGCATAGGGGCAGGTGGCGCGCCGAGTCGTGTTCGTCGTTCCGAAATTCGCCAATCTCCTGAACGAGACCGCCCAACTCCCGTGGCTTGCCTGGGCAGTGCTGAGCATCGGGGTATGGAGCAACGAGAGTTCCGGCTTGCTGGCGTTCGCCGTCCTGCTGCTTGCTGGCGGCATCGCCGTGGCGCTGCGCAATCCGGCGCTCCGCGCCCATGCGCTCGACCAGTTGGCGCGCCTGCCCGTAGTCAGGGAATGGCTCAAGCTCCAGAACGTTTCCCGGCAGACCGCCTGGCCGGAGCGGGCGATGCAGGCGGAGCAGGTCCTGAACCTTCAGCGAGAGCGCTTCTGGCAGGCGCCGAATGCGTCGCAGGCGAGGGCGATGTGCAGGCCTGGCTGACCGGGCGGGTTCGCCTGGCGGGCGTCCCTGACGCGGAAGTGAGCGTACTGCTTCCTCGCGGCTTCGAGAAGCAAGGGACGATCGCGCGCATCGAGGCCCAGGTTCGCGGACAGTTGGAGCCAGCCTCGTTCAGTCGGTTGTTGCAGGATATAGAAGCGGAGCAGCGGCAAGTACCGGTGGAGTTTCTGGAACTGAACAATATGTTGTCGCCCATGCTCAATCTACAGTTGTCGTTCCTGTTCGTAGCGGCCCATTGAAGCGGATGCGGATCGGGCAGCAGCCGTTTGCCGGAAGAGTTCGGCGAGAGGGCGGCGCCCGTCGATTGAGCGAGTTGCCGCCGGCCGGGAAACCGAATCCGCCCGGGACGCCTGCGATTCGGCTCGCCGGCCCGCCATTGTCGCATTCGCGCAGCGAAGAACGGCCAGTCTGGTGCGGCCTGTAAACAAGTGCAAAATTTTACTTCATGGTCGGCTTGGCACTCCGAGCCGGCTCGTCCATGCTGGAGCACAACTTTTCCATGGATACCATTGCCATGAAGTTCCTGCTGCCCCTGCTGCTGTTATTTCCGCTTTCCACTCTCGCCGACGACAAGGACTACGACCAATGCATACTCGACTACCAACGCACGGCGAAGAGCGGGGTGGCGGTTCACTTCATCAGCCAGGCCTGCGACAAGTTGTATAACGACGGTTCCTTCCTGCTGTCACGGGAAAAGGCTTATTACGAGTGTCTGCTGGAGAACCTGCCGGGGGTGGAGAACAACCTGGCGGCGCAGAAGATCAGGAGCGCTTGCGAATCGAAATCGCAGAATTGATCTGGCGAGGAGGGGGCGAAAGTAACCAGTGGGGTTTCCGACGGCATCGGCAGGATGCCGTCGGGAGAACCGGCTTAGCGTTGCAGCCAGGATTCGACGGTTTCGGAACCGTACTGTTCTTTCCAGGCTTTCAGAACCTTGTGGTTGCCGCCCTTGGTTTCGACGACTTCACCGTTGTTCGGGTTCTTGTAGACCTTCAGGGCGCGGGCACGGCGCTGCGGAGCGGCGCTGACGGTGACCGGAGCCTTGGGGTCGAGGATGGCGATGATGTTGTGCAGGGTCATGCCGTACTTGTCCATCAACGCCTGCAACTTGTCCTTGAATTCCAGTTCCTGCTTCAGGCTGCTGTCGCTTTTCAGCTTTTCCAGCAGGGCCAGTTGCTCCTGAAGTTTGCGTTCTGCCTCGCGGAACTCGGCAAGTTTGGACATTCGTTTCACTCCCGTTCTAAAAATATGGTGCTGGGTTTTGGTGCATTTATAGTGGCTTTACGGACTTTCCGTGTCCGCGGCAAAGGATAAGTCTTTATCTACTGGAAGAACAATATAGTTGCACGGTTTTATTGACTAACGGACTGTGGGGACAGCTTGCCGGATGTTTCCCGGAAAAATATGAAACCTTTATGTCCGTGGGGATAATGCTTCGTACAACCCATGGGAGAGAGACGGCAGAACGGGCCCGTTGTGTGGAAGCCCGTTTTAGAGCGGATGGCGAAGCGCCAGGGGAGAGTCGGGCGAATCAATCGCCCCGATATTCGCAACCGCTGGTGCAAGTTTCGTGGACGCGGACCTTGGAGAGTTCCGGCAACAGCGGCTTGAGTTGTTGCCAGATCCAGCGGCAGAGGTTTTCGCTGGTGGGGTTTTCCAGGCCTGGAATATCGTTCAGATAATTGTGGTCGAGTTGCTCGTAGATCGGCTTGAAGATCGCCTTGATTTCCGCGAAGTCACGGATCCAGCCGGTATGCGGATCGACCTCGCCTTCGATGTGGATGGCGACACGGAACGAGTGGCCGTGCAGGCGCCCGCATTTGTGGCCTTCGGGGACGTGAGGCAGGCGATGGGCGGATTCGAAGGTGAATTCTTTGAAGAGTTCCACTGTATTGCGCTCTGGATCGGGGTTGTCGGGCAACCGGAATGGGGGCGCCATGGTAACAGGTTTGCGCGCCGGGCCCGGTGCGCTCCGACCGGGCGGTTGTTCACCTGAGTTGCAGGCGGCGCGCCAGGCGCGCCAGGTTGGCGCGATCCAGGCCCAGTTCGCGTGCAGCCGAGGCCCAGCTTCCCTGGTGGCGGGCCAGGCAGTCCTGGATCAGGCGGCGTTGGTAGGCGTCGGTGGCCGCGCGCAACGAGTGACCGCTCGAGGGCGCGGCGGGCGCGGCGGGCGCGGGCTCGACCGCGCTGCGAGGTGGCGCGGGGGGTTCCGCGGGCAGGTCGAGATCCTGCCGATGCAGGGTGACGATCCGCGACCGCTCCGGACTGTGGCCGAGGGCCTTGAGCGAGGCGCGGCCGACCAGGTGCTCGAGTTCGCGCACGTTGCCCGGCCAGCGATAGTCGAGGAGCGCGGCCTGGGCCTCGTGGTCCAGGCGCAGGCTGCGCAGTCCCAGGCGCGGTCGGTTTTCCTCGAGGAAGTAGCCGGCCAGCAGGAGGATATCGCGGCTGCGCTCGCGCAGCGGCGGCACGCGCAAGGGATAGACGCTGAGGCGATGGTAGAGATCGGCGCGGAAGCGCCCGGCGCGCACTTCCTCGGCCAGGTCGCGGTTGGTGGCTGCGATCAGGCGTACGTCGACGCGGTGCTCGCGATCGGAGCCGACCCGCTGCAACTGCCCGCTCTGCAGCACGCGGAGCAGCTTGGCCTGCACCGCCAGCGGCAACTCGCCGACCTCGTCGAGGAACAGGCTGCCGCCGTCGGCCAGTTCGAACTTGCCGCGCCGTTCGTTGACCGCGCCGGAGAAGGCGCCGCGCACATGGCCGAACAATTCGCTTTCCACCAGGGTCTCGGGCAGCGCGGCGCAGTTGAGACTGATCATCGGCTTGCCGCTGCGCATGGAATGCCGGTGGATGGATTGCGCCACCAGTTCCTTGCCGACCCCGGTCTCGCCGGTGATCAGTACGCTCAGGTCGCTGTTGCCGACCAGGCGGATTTCTTCCAGCAGCGCCTTGTGCGCGGCGCTCTGGCCGATCATTTCCCGTGGCCGCTCGCCAGCGGCTTCGAGATAGGCCTCGGCGCGCTGGTGCTCGTCCTCGGCGCGGCGGGTCAGGTCGCGCATCCGCTCGCTGGCCTTGACCGTGGCGGCGGCGAGGCTGGCGAAGGCCTCCAGGGTGTCCAGGTCGGCGCTGGCGAAGCGCGACGGATCGAGGGTATCCAGGGTCAGCAAGCCCCAGGGCTGGTCGTCGAGGTACAGCGGACAGCCCAGGCAATCATGGATTTCCAGGTGGCCGTGGAGGCCTTCCACCAGACCGTCGTAGGGATCGGGTAGGCCGCAGTCGGCGGGGAAGCGGGTCGGCCCGCGGCGCTCCAGGAGGGCCTCGAGGCGTGGATGTTCGCCGACCCGGAAGCGCCGGCCGAGGGTGTCCGGGCTGAGACCGTCCACCGCCAGCGGGATCAGGTATTCGCCGTCCAGGCGCAGCAGCGCGGTGGCGTCGCAGGGCAGCAGGTCGCGCAGGGCCTGGAGCAGGCGGCGGTAGCGTTCGTCTTCCGGCAGGTCGCGGGACAGGTCGGCAACCAGCGGGATCAGGGTGGCAAGCAAGGGGTTTGTGGTCATTTCGACCTCTTTGCAGTCCTAATGACTCTGAATGGTTGCAGTCATTATGACCTATGCCGGCCTGTAAGGCCCGGGAATTCTGGTAGTTTGTCTTGGCACGCTTCCTGAAATGCTTCGAGGTGAAACAAAACCTTGCATGCGTCAGGAGTCATCTATGTTGTCCAATGCCCAACGTGCCCTCATCAAAGCCACCGTACCGCTGCTGGAGACCGGCGGCGAAGCGCTGATCACCCATTTCTACCGCACCATGCTCGGCGAGTACCCCGAGGTGCGCCCGCTGTTCAACCAGGCCCACCAGGCCAGCGGCGACCAGCCGCGGGCGCTGGCCAATGGCGTGCTGATGTACGCCAGGCACATCGACCAGTTGCAGGAACTCGGCCCGCTGGTGGCCAAGGTGGTGAACAAGCATGTCTCCCTGCAGGTGCTGCCCGAACACTATCCGATCGTCGGCACTTGTCTGCTGCGGGCGATCCGCGAGGTCCTCGGCGAACAGATCGCCACCGACGAAGTCCTCGAAGCCTGGGGCGCGGCCTACCAGCAATTGGCCGACCTGCTGATCGAGGCCGAGGAGTCGGTGTATGCCGCCAGCGCCCAGGCCGATGGCGGCTGGCGCGGCGTGCGGCGCTTCCGCGTGGCGCGCAAGCAGGCGGAGAGCGAGGAAATCACCTCGTTCTACCTGGAGCCGGTAGACGGCCAGCCGCTGCTGGCGTTCCAGCCGGGACAGTACATCGGCTTGAGGCTGGACATCGATGGCGAGGAAGTGCGCCGCAACTATTCGCTTTCCGCTGCCAGCAACGGCCGCGAATACCGCATCAGCGTCAAGCGCGAGGCGGGTGGACGGGTCTCCAATCACTTGCATGACCGGGTCGCCGAGGGCGACGAACTGGATCTGTTCCCGCCGGCTGGCGATTTCGTCCTGCGTGACAGCGACAAGCCGCTGGTGCTGATCACCGCTGGCGTCGGCATCACCCCGGCCCTGGCCATGTTGCAGGAAGCGCTGCCGCAGGCGCGGCCGATCCGCTTCATCCATTGCGCCCGGCATGGCGGCGTGCATGCCTTCCGCGACTGGATCGAAGACGTGTCGGCGCAGCACGAGCAGGTCGAGCACTTCTTCTGCTACAGCGAACCGCGTGCCGGCGACAGTGCCGACGCCGAGGGATTGCTGAGCCGCGAGAAGCTGGCCGACTGGTTGCCGCAGGAGCGCGACCTGGACGCCTACTTCCTCGGACCCCGGCCTTTCATGGCGCAGGTCAAGCGCCATCTGGCCGACCTCGGCGTACCCTCGCAGCAATGCCACTACGAGTTCTTCGGTCCGGCCGCCGCGCTGGACGCCTGAAGCGACGGGCCGGCGCGAGGTGCGTCGGCCCTTTTCGGAAAAAGGAGATCGAGATGAACGCTCTGTTCGATTGTCCACGGCGGGTGCTGCGGATCGGTCACGGGCTGCTGGCGGCCGGCCTGGCGCTGCTCGTCGCCGGCGTGATCGCCGCCTATTTCCTCGACCGCTACCTGAACATGCCGGCGCTGGTGTTTTCCCACGCGCTGGTGATCCTCGGCCCGACCCTGTTGAAGATCGGCTACGTGATGCGCCTGAGCGCACTGTTCCGCATGCGTCGACCCGGTTGGGAGGTCTGCTGTGCAAGTGCTTGATCGTTCCAGGCTGATGGCCATACCGCCGATCTGGCGCCTGGGCTTCCGCCCGTTCTTCCTCGGCGGCGCACTGTTCGCGGTGCTCGCCATCGCGCTCTGGCTGGCGGCGCTGGCCGGGCTCTGGAGCGGCTGGCAACCGGTCGGTGGCTGGCTGGCCTGGCATCGTCACGAAATGCTCTTCGGTTTCGGCGTGGCGATCATCGCCGGCTTCCTGTTGACCGCCGTGCAGACCTGGACCGGCGTACCCGGCCTGCAGGGCAGACCCCTGGCCCTGCTCGCCGGGCTCTGGCTGGCGGCGCGCCTGGCCTGGCTATTCGATGCGCCGCTGGCGCTGCTGCTGGTACTGCAACTGAGCTTCCTGCCGCTATTGGCCTGGGCTATCGGCCGCAGCCTGTGGCGGGTGCGGCAGAAGCGCAATTACCCGGTGGTGGGCCTGTTGCTGCTGTTGACCCTGGCCGACGCCCTGGTCCTGCTCGGCCTGTTAGAGGGCAACGACGACTGGCAACGGCGTGCCGCCATCGCCGCGCTATGGTTGATCGCCGGGATGATGAACCTGATCGGCGGGCGGGTGATCCCGTTCTTCACCCAGCGCGGTCTCGGCCGCCAGCAGCAGGTGCCGGCGCTCGCCTGGCTGGACAATGGCATCCTGCTGGGCTGCGTGCTGGTGGCGCTGCTCAGCGCCGCGGGCGTCACGGCGCAGCCGGCGCCCTGGCTTGCAGGACTGTTCGCCGCCCTCGGTGGTGCGCAACTGTGGCGCCTGTGGCGTTGGCGCGATCGCGGCATCTGGCAGGTGCCGCTGCTCTGGTCGCTGCACCTGGCGTATTTCTGGATCGCCGTGGCGCCGCTTGGCATGGCGCTCTGGAGCCTGGGCCTGGCACTGGCGCCGAGCCAGGCGCTGCACGCGCTGGCGGTGGGCGGCATGGGCGGGTTGATCCTGGCGATGCTGGCACGGGTCACTCTCGGCCATACCGGTCGCGCGCTGCAACCGCCGGCAGCGATGCCCTGGGCTTTCGCCCTGCTCAATCTCGGCTGCGCGGCGCGGGTGTTCCTGCCCAGCCTGTTGCCGGCGAACTGGGCGCTGCCCCTGGCAGGCGGACTGTGGGCTCTAGCGTTCCTGTTGTTCGCCTGGTGCTACGCGCCGATGCTGTGTCGTCCGCGGGTCGACGGCCATCCCGGTTGATCAGGGGGCTTGCCGCAGACGCCGCAGCTCCTGGTTCAGCCAGTCGGCGGAGTTGCGCGTCTGCCCGGCGCAGCGCACCCGATAGGGCGTGCCGCTGAGGCTGCTCTGGGTCGCGGCGCGCTCGATGAAGTCCTCGCTGCTGGCGACCAGGTCCTTGCGCTCCAGGTAGTCGAGCTTCTTCTGCAGGTGGGCACGGGCTTCCGCGGCCGGGTATTCGCTGCCGTTGCGGATGAAGGTGCAGCCGCTGTCTTCAACAAAGCTCAGCAAGCGGCCGATCTCCTGGTTCGCCTGCGGGGAGGGCACGGCCAGCGCCGGCAGGCTCGAGGCCAGCAGCCAGCAGGCGGCGCAGGTAGTCCGCCAGGTAATCGTGAAAGCGCGCATCGTTCCAGTACTCCATGTGGCTCAACGGGGTGTGCCGCTTGTACCAGGGACCGACCGGCAGGGCGAGGTCCTCGTGGACGACCGCGGCGTAGTTCTGCAACGGCCGCAGCGGATAGCCGAGCGGATCGGCCGGCGCGTAGACGTTCAGCCAGCGTGCCTGCTGGCGGATCGCCGGGGTCAGGCAGTGGCCGGGAAAACGGATCGGACAGACCTTCTCGTAGGCGAAGGTGAACAGCGGGATGTTGCAACCGAAGGTGACCAGCCCGGCCAGGGTTTCCAGGCCGAGGAAGGGGTCGATCGAGCAACTCGGCGTGCGGTTGAGTTTCTGCTGGTCCCAGATGAAATTGGACACGATGTGCCCGCCCAGGGAGTGGGCGAGGATCACCAGCGGCGTCTGCGGCCCGACCTTCGCGCGCAGGGCCATGATCCCGCTGCGCACGTGCTGGTGGACCTGCTGGTAGGTGGTGTCGTAGGCGGCGCTGACCTTGCGGTAGCCGCTGGCATCGCCGAGGAACAGCGTCACCGCCCGGCGCAGCCAGCGCCAGCCCAGCGGCTCGCGCTCGATGCGCTTGAGGTAGTCCAGCTCGCGGGCGTCCAGCACGCTGGCCCAGTACAGGCTCTGGAAGGCCACCTCGCCGGCTTCCGCGCCGAGACGTCGGCGCAGCGCCGCTACCAGTTCGCGGGCGTAGCTGTGCAGACCGTCCTCGTCGCGGCTATCGGGCTGGTCGCCGATGCCGTGGATCAGCGCTACGGCCAGTTTCATGCAGGATCCTTCTCGTCGGTGGCGGCTCAGTCCAGCGCTTGCAGGCGTTCGCCGAGCCGGCCGCCGTCGACCAGTTCGAGGAATTCGTCGCCGAGCCTGCGGCTTTCCGCCATCGCCTGGCGCCAGTAGCGCTCGCGGCCGTCGTCGTCGCCGAGGTAGCGGGTGAAGTCCTTGCGGTCCGGCAGCTTGGCGTGCGGCAGGCGCGCCAGGTACTCGCGCGACGGCGCCAGCAGCAGCACGTCCTGCAGGCGCCCGGCGTCGCCACGGCGCCAGGGCAAGCCCTTGTCGAACCAACCGGGGATCACCTTGTCGGTGAAGTGCGGGTAGAGCACCACGCCGCGGTCCTCGTAGGGCAGGTCGAGATGGTAGTCGAGCAGGCCGCCGTCGCGGTAGGTGCCGGGGCCGGCGCCAGGCAGGTCGCGGACGCCTTCCATGACCATCGGGATCGAGCCGGAGGCGAGCAGCGCCTGGCGCAGGTTGCCGCCGTCCAGGTGCAGGTAGCGCGACGGGAAGTCGGTCAGCGCGGCCAGCGGCGGCGCCTGGCGGGCGTCATGCAGGATCACCCGTTCGAAGTGGCGGTGCAGGTGGCGGCGGCCGATCAGGTTGTCGCGGATCACCGAGGACAGCCCCAGGCCGAGGCTGGCCTTGTGGTCGTGGGCGAGGCGCCCGTGGCTCTTCACCACCACCACGTTGAGGCGGTACAGCGGGTTGTCGAGGATCCGCGCGTCCTGGCCGGCGAGCAGGTCGTCGAGCATCGCCGCGCACTTGCGCGAGACTTCGGCGATGCTCACGCCCTTGGGAAAACGCTGCCGGGTGTACAGCTCGCCGAGGCGGGTGAGGCCGGCCACGGCGTCGGGCAGGCAGGCACTGGCGAAGCGCCAGGAACCGATGGAGGCGCCGATCAGCGAGCGTTCGCGCGGGGCACGCGGCAGCCACTCGCCGAAGATCGCCAGGTCCAGTCCCTGGATGCCCAGCGCCTTTGGCCCGCCGGCGGCACCGGGGACGATACCGACGTCGGCCGGCTGCAGACCGCGCTCGCGGATGCGGGCGAGGGCGCGGCGACCGGCCTTGAGGGTCAGTGCGGGGGACTTGATCTGGATGGCTGGCATGCTGGTCTTCTCCCTTGCGGACCGGCGATTATAGGACGAGTTGTCGCAGGACCAAGCGCTTTCGAACGCCGGCGAGCCCCATCGCAGAGGCTTTCCGTTACCCTATGGCGCGCCCCGGCCATGTCCTTGCGGCAAATTCAGCTTCAATTAAGAGCGCCCGGTTAATCTGCAAACCGTCGAAAGCAACACGATTAATTCCCACGGAGAGATTTCCATGAAGAAACTGACTGCCCTGTTCGCCGCCACCGCCATCGCCCTGACTGCCGGCCTGGCCCAGGCCCGCGACCTCGGCCCGGACGAGGCGCTGAAGCTGCGCGACGCCGGGACCATCAAGTCCTTCGAAGAGCTGAACAAGAACGCCATCGCCAAGCATCCCGGCTCGAGCGTCCACGATACCGAGCTGGAAGAGGAATACGGCCGCTACATCTACCAGGTCGAGTTGCGCGACCCGCAGGGCGTGAAATGGGACTTGGAGCTGGATGCCGCTACCGGCGCCGTGCTCAAGGACCACCAGGACGACTGATGAAATGGCTCATGCGCTACGCCGGGATCGTCGCACTGGTCCTGGCGGTCATCAGCCTCGAGGCGATGGCGCGCGACCTGGACCAGGACGAGGTCCTGCGCCTGCGCCAGGACGGTGTGATACAGCCGCTCGAATCCCTCATGCAGGAAGCCCTGGGGCGTTACCCCGGGGCGCGCCTGCTGGAGGTCGAGCTGGAAGAGGAAGACGATGTCTATGTCTACGAGGTGGAGCTGCTCACCCGCGACGGCGTCGTGCGTGAACTGGAACTGGATGCCCGCAACGGTCGCATCCTGAAGGACGAGGAAGACGACTGATGCGGTTGCTGCTGGTTGAGGATCACGTTCCCCTGGCCGACGAGCTGATGGCCAGCCTGACCCGCCAGGGCTACGCGGTGGACTGGCTGGCCGACGGCCGCGACGCGGCGCTGCAGGGCGCCAGCGAACCCTACGACCTGATCATCCTCGACCTCGGCCTGCCCGGGCGTCCCGGCCTGGAGATACTCCAGGAGTGGCGTGGCCTGGGCCTCGCGACTCCGGTGCTGATCCTCACCGCGCGCGGTTCCTGGGCCGAGCGCATCGATGGGCTCAAGGCCGGCGCCGACGACTACCTGACCAAACCGTTCCATCCGGAAGAGCTGGCCTTGCGCATCCAGGCCCTGTTGCGCCGCGCCCATGGGCTGGCCAACCAGAGCCAGCTGGAGGCCGCCGGGCTGCGCCTGGACGAGCAGCGCCAGTGCGTGTGCCTGAACGGCGCCGACGTCGACCTGACCGCCGCCGAATTCCGCCTGCTGCGCTATTTCATGCTGCACCCCGGCCAGGTCCTGTCCAAGGGGCACCTGGCCGAGCATCTGTACGACGGCGAGACCGAACGCGATTCCAACGTCATCGAGGTCCACGTCAACCACCTGCGGCGCAAGCTCGGTCGCGAGGTGATCGAGACCCGCCGCGGCCAGGGCTACCGCTACGCCGGGGTGGCCGCCGGATGAGGTCGATCCAGCGGCGCCTGAGCGTCGGCCTGTTCGCGGTGCTGCTGGTGGTCGGGCTGGTCCTCGCGCAGACCGGCCTGTGGCTGTTCGACCAGGGCCTGCGGCGCTATTTCGCCGGCAACCTGCGCGAGGAGGCGGAAAACCTGCTGGTGGCCATGGTGCGCGGGCCGAACGGCATGCAACTGGACGAACAACGTCTCAACCCGGCGTTCCAGCGCCCGTATTCCGGGCGCTATTTCGTCATCGAGCTGGAAAAGGACACCTGGCGCTCACGCTCCCTGTGGGACAGCGAGCTGGAAGTGCCGCACAAGAAAGGGCTGGTCCAGGGCTTGGTCGATGGACCCGAGGAGCAGCGACTGCTGGTGTTCCGCGGCCACTACAAGCGCATGGGCCAGAAGCTGCGGATCGTGGTGGCGCAGGACTATACGCCGATCCTGGAAAGCTTCGCCCGTGTGCAGTGGATGGGTCTGGGCGCCGGCGCCCTGGCGCTGCTCCTGGTATTGCTGTTGCAGCGCCTGACCGTGCGTCGTTCGCTGCGTCCGCTGGAGGAGGTGCGCCTGCAGATCGCCCAGTTGCAGCAGGGCCAGCGCAGCCAACTGGACAACCAGGCTCCCGAGGAACTGGAGCCGCTGGTGGAGCAGATCAACCACCTGCTGGCACACACCGAGGAGACCCTGAAGCGTTCGCGCAACGCCCTGGGCAACCTCGGTCACGCCCTGAAGACGCCCCTGGCGGTGCTGGTCAGCCTCGCCGAGCGCGAGGAGATGGCGCGCCAGCCGGAGTTGCAACAGGTGCTGCGCGAACAACTGGAACAGATCCAGCAGCGCCTCGGTCGCGAGTTGGGCAAGGCGCGCCTGGTCGGCGAAGCGCTGCCTGGCGCACATTTCGATTGCGCCGAGGAGTTGCCGTCGCTGTGCGACACCCTGCGCCTGATCCACGGCCCGCACCTGCAGGTGAGCTGGAGCGCGCCACCGGGGCTGCGCCTGCCATGGGACCGCGAGGACCTGCTGGAGATGCTCGGCAATCTGCTGGACAACGCCTGCAAGTGGGCCGATAGCGAAGTCCGCCTGACCGTCGCGCAGGGCGAGGGCATGGTCCGCCTGAAGGTCGACGATGACGGCCCCGGCATCCTCCCCGACCAGCGCCAGGCGGTGCTCGAGCGGGGTACCCGGCTCGACGAGCAGGTCAGCGGCCATGGCCTGGGCCTGGGCATCGCGCGCGACATCGCCGAGGCCTGCGGTGGCCGCCTGAGTCTCGAAGACAGCCCGCTGGGCGGCCTGCGAGTGGGCATCGAGTTGCCGTTGCAGAAGAGCGGCCGCGCCGCCAGGGCTTAACAGTTCTTCACCATTTGCCGACAGTCCCGGCAAGATTTCTTCCTGCGCTTTCCCTAGCATCCCGGGCTTCTTGCAAGGAGGTCTTGGACGATGAAACGGCGGACGGGTACGGGCCGCTGGCGCTGGGCGCTGATGCTGCCGGTGCTGGTGTTCCTGTTGGGCGAGTCCAGTGGACAGCGAGAGGAGGGGCGGTCGCCGCGGTTACCCGCGCAGGCTCGCTACGAGCAGGCCGTGGAAAACGCGTTGCGCAGCGAGCGCGGCGAGCCGCGACAGGCCGGGACAGCGGCAGCGAAGGTAGCCGAGGCGGGAGCCCCGGCACGTCTGCGCGGCTGGCTGCGCTCGCTGGCCCGCCTGGCGATCTGGGGGACCTATGGCCCCCCGGCGCTATTCAGGCCGTGAACGGTCAGGCCTTGAACTGTTCCATCAGGCCCTGCTGGTGGTTGGCCAGGCGGTTCAACGACTGACTGACCTGGGCCGATTCCTCGGCCTGGCTCGACAGCGACTCGGTGACGTCACGGATCGCCGCGACATTGCGGTTGATCTCCTCGGCTACCGAGCTCTGCTCCTCGGCGGCGCTGGCGATCTGCAGATTCATGTCGTTGATCACCGTCACCGCCTCGCCGATCCGTTGCAGCGCGGTCACCGCTTCATCCACCTGCTCGACGCTGCCCTGGGCCTGGCGATGGCTGCCGTGCATGGCGTCGACCACGTCGCGGGTGCCCTGTTGCAGGCCTTCGATCACCCCGCGGATCTGTTCCACCGAGTCCTGGGTGCGCCGGGCGAGGTTGCGCACTTCGTCGGCGACCACCGCGAAGCCGCGGCCGGCGTCGCCGGCGCGGGCCGCCTCGATGGCCGCGTTGAGCGCCAGCAGGTTGGTCTGCTCGGCGATGGCGCGGATCACTTCCAGCACCGAACCGATTTCCTCGCTGCTGCTGGCCAGTTGCTCGACCTGGCCCATGGCGCTGGTCAGGTTGGCGGCCAGGCTGTCGATGCTCTGGGTGGTGCGGTCGATCAGCGCCAGGCCGTCGCGGGTCGCCTGGTCGGCACCGCGCGCGGCGTCGGCGGCCTGGGCGGCGCTACGGGCGACGTCCTGGGCAGTGGCGGTCATCTCGTGGGATGCGGTGGCGACCTGGTCGATCTCGCGGAACTGCTGCTGCATGCCGGCGCTGGTCTGGCTGGAAATCGCCGCCGACTGGTCGGCGGTACTGCGCGCATCGCGCACCGAGACCTTCACGTCGCGGATGATCGGCTGCAGCTTGTCGAGGAAGCGGTTGAACCAACCGGCCAGTTCGCCCAGCTCGTCGCGCCCGGTGTGCGGCAGACGCTGGGTCAGGTCGCCTTCGCCGCTGGCGATGTCGCGCAGCATGTGGGCGACGCCGAGGATCGGCCGGGTCACGCCGCGGGCGCTCAGCCACAGCACCAGCAGGCCGAGCACCGCGGCGCCGAGGCCGAGGCCCAGTTCGACCCAGGTGCCTTCGCGGCGCATGTCGTCCAGTTGCCGCTCCAGCGCCAGGGCTGGGCCTAGGAGGGCGCTCTTCGGTACTTCGAGGAGCACGCCCCAGGGCTTGGCGCCGGGAATCGGCTGCAACGGTTGCAGCACCTTGAGGTCGTCGTTCTCGTTGAACAACCGGCTCTTGCCGGCGGCCAGCAGTTGCAGGAGTTCGCCGGCGTGCTGCGGATCCGCCTTGGCCAGGTTCTTGCCGAGCAGGCCGGCGTCGCGGCTGTTGCCGGCGAACAGCCCGGCCGGGCTGAGGATGCCGACCTGGCCGACGCCGTCGTAGAGTTCGCGGTTGCCCTGTTCGCTGAGCGCCTGCAGGTTGCTCAGGTTGATGTCCAGGCCCATCACGCCGATCACCTTGCCATCCAGTTCGAGGGGGAAGGCGATGCTGGTCATCAGCAGTTGGCGTTCGCCGACCTTGTCGAAGTAGGGGTCGAGCACGCAGGGTTGCCCGCTTTCCTTCGGGCAGGTGTACCAGGCGTTGTAGGCCGCGCCGCTGGGCCCGCTGCTGGTGTCGGCGAGTTCGGACTCGACCATCGACTCGGATTCCAGTTGTCCCGGCGTGGCCTGCGCCCAGTACAGGGAGAAGCGTCCCTTGTCATTGCTGCCCAGGGCGGGCTGGTCGACGAACAGTTCGTCCTTGCCGTCCAGCGCGTTGGGTTCGAAGACCACGTACAGGCCGAGTACCTCGGGATTGGCGGCGAGCGCGGTGCGCACCTGGCGGGTCAGGTCTTCGCGCAGGTCGTAGGCATCCAGGAAGCGCTTCTGCGCCTGGTCGCGGAGGAACAGGATCTGCCGGGAGAAGCCCTTGCCGTACTGGAAGGCATCCATGAAATAGCGCTGGATGCGTAACGCCTGCAATTCCCCGCGGGCTTCCAGGCGCAGGCGCGCCGATTCGTCGAGCATCTGCGTACTGGCGCTTTTCACCAGCACGCTGCTGTGCTGCATGCGGTAGACCGAAAGGCCGACCAGCAAGGCGACCACGCCGAGCAGGCAGAGCCCTGCCAGCAGGGTGATCTTCCATTGGATGGACAGGCGGCGAAGGAACATGGGAGGGGTCCTTGTACGAAGAAACTGCGGGGGCCCAAGGCTTATCGGCAGGGCTCGCCCATTCTTGACGACGGTCCGTTCGCTGGCGCCGGATTGCCGTCGTTCGGCGAATCGCACGCAAGAACCGTGCACAACGGTTTATAGCCAGGCGACATTCGCGCATGCGCGGCTTTGACAGGCGGGGATGGCTGTAGCAGAGTACGCCCCTTTTTTCGGCCGCAGACGGTCGACTTCGTTTCATTTGCAAGGAGTTCAACGATGAACGCAGTGGTGCTGGCGGTGGGGCTGATGCTCGTCCTCAGCCTTTGCCGTGTGCATGTCGTGCTGGCGCTGATCATCGGCGCGGTGGTCGGCGGACTGTTCGGTGGCCTAGGCCTGGAGGGGACTCTCAAGGCCTTCAACGGCGGCCTCGGCGGAGGTGCCACGGTGGCCCTGTCGTACGCCATGCTCGGCGCCTTCGCCGTGGCCATCGCCCGCTCCGGCGTGGCCCATGCGCTGGCCGACAAGGTCCTGGCGCTGCTCGGCCGGCACGACGAGCAAGGCAAGGGCTCCGGTGCGTTCAAGTGGATCCTGGTCGGCCTGCTGCTCTGCGTGGCGGTATCCTCGCAGAATATCCTGCCGATCCACATCGCCTTCATCCCGCTGCTGGTGCCGCCGTTGCTCTATGTGCTGAGCAAGCTGCAGATCGACCGGCGATTGATCGCCTGCGTCATCACCTTCGGCCTGATCACCCCGTACATGTTCCTGCCGGTGGGCTTCGGCAACATCTTCCTCAATGAAATCCTGCTGGCCAACGTGGCGCGCAACGGCGTCGACATCAGCGGGATCAACGTCACCCACGCCATGTTCATCCCGGCCCTGGGCATGCTCGCCGGACTGCTCATCGCGGTGCTGTTCAGCTACCGCCGCAAGCGCGTCTACGACTTGCAGCGGATCGAGCAGGCCGAACGCGTCGACGTCAGCTACAACCCGAAGAGCCTGGCGGTGGCCGGGGTATCCATCGTCGCCGCGTTCGTCGTACAGCTGTGGCTGGACTCGATGATCATCGGCGCGCTGGCCGGTTTCGTGGTCTTCTCGCTGTCCGGCGTGGTGCGCTGGAAGGAGACCGACGACCTGTTCACCGAAGGCATGAAGATGATGGCCACCATCGGTTTCATCATGATCGCCGCGGCCGGTTTCGCCGAGGTGATGAAGGCCACCGGCGAGGTGCAGAGCCTGGTCGACGCCTCGGTGGCCTGGATCGGCAACAGCAAGGCGGTCGGCGCCATGCTGATGCTGCTGGTCGGCCTGCTGGTCACCATGGGCATCGGCTCGTCGTTCTCCACCGTGCCGATCATCGCCGCGATCTTCGTCCCGCTGGCGGTGCAACTGGGCTTCAGCCCGCTGGCCATCGTCAGCATCGTCGGCACCGCCGGCGCGCTGGGGGATGCAGGTTCTCCGGCGTCGGACTCGACCCTTGGGCCGACCTCCGGGCTCAACGTCGACGGCCAGCACAATCATATCTGGGACACCGTGGTGCCGACCTTCCTGCACTACAACCTGCCGTTGCTGGTGTTCGGCTGGGCCGCCGCGATGTTGCTCTGAGTCCCATCTCGGGCGGTCGCCTGACGGAATGTCGGGCCAGCCGCTTAAGCTTCCGACGGGATTGCCGATGAAACGGGAATCCCGTTTTTTATTGGGCGTCATGCTAGGAGTTGATGATGCGTCTGACCCTGAAATCCAAAGTCCTCCTGCTGGCCATGGTGCCGGTGCTGCTCTTCGCCCTGGTGCTCAGCGGCGGAGCGGTGCTGATCCTGAAAAAACAGGCTGATGCCGAAGTCAAGGATACCCGCGAGCGCCTGCTCGGCGACCGTCGTGCCGAACTCGAGCACTACGTGCAGATCGCCATGGGCAGTATCCAGGCCGAGTACGACCGCTCGGCCAACGGCGACCTGAATGCCCGCGCCGAGGCCGTCGCACGCCTGTCGAAGATCAAGTACGGCAAGGACGGCTATATCTTCGGCTACGACTCCCAGGTGGTGCGCCTGTTTCGCGGTGACAGCCCGGTGGACGTCGGCAAGAGCTTTCGCGACCGCCGCGATCCCAGCGGCGTCTACCTCAACCGCGAACTGGTGGAGGCCGGCCGCAACGGCAGTCACTACGTGACCTATACCTCGCCGCTGCCGGGCAACGAGAGCGTCATGGTGCCCAAGCTGTCCTACACCCTGTACCTGCCGAAGTGGGACATGGTTATCGGCTCGGCGATCAACCTCGACGGCGTCGAGGCCCAGTTGGTGGAAATCAAGCAGGACATCGACGAGCGTATCGGCACCCTGATCGCCAGTATCGTGGGGATCGCCGGCGTCCTTCTGGTGGTCCTGCTGGTGATCGGCCTGGCGGTGGCCAACGCGATGCTGCGGCCGTTGCACCAGATCCGCCAGAACCTCGATGACATCGCCGCCGGCGAAGGCGACCTGACCCGGCGCCTGCCGGTGACCAGCCACGACGAGTTGGGCGAGCTGGCCGGTTCCTTCAACCGCTTCGTCGAGAAGATCCATGGCCTGGTGCGGCAGATCGCCGGGATGACCGGCGACCTCAAGCAACTGGTGGAGCAGATGTCGGCCCAGGCCGAGCGTTCCGAGCAGGCCATGGAGCGCCAGCGCCACGAGACCGACCAGGTCGCCACCGCGATCAACGAGATGTCCGCCGCCGCCCATGAAGTGGCGCAGAGCGCCCAGCGCGCCGCCGAGGCCGCGCAGCAGACCGACCACGAAGGCCAGGCGGCCAAGCGCGTGGTGGACGGCAGCATCGAGCGCATCCACGCGCTGGTGGACGAGATCCGCGACAGCGGGACTTCTCTGGATAGCCTGCAGCAGGACGTGCAATCCATCGTCAGTGTGCTCGGGGTGATCCGCTCCATTGCCGAACAGACCAACCTGCTGGCGCTCAACGCGGCCATCGAGGCGGCCCGGGCCGGCGAGGCCGGACGTGGCTTCGCGGTGGTCGCCGACGAAGTGCGGGCGCTGGCCAGCCGCACCCAGCAGAGCACCCAGGAAATCCAGGGCATGATCGATCGCCTGCAGCAGGGCACCAACGCCGCGGTCGACGCCATGCGCCGTTCCGGCGAGGCCGGCGAGGGCACCAGCAGCCAGGCCAACCAGGCCGGCGATTCGCTGGATGCCATCGCCCAGCTGATCGCCACCATCAACGCGATGAACGCGCAGATCGCCAGCGCCGCCGAGGAGCAGACCGCGGTGGCCGAGGAGATCAACCGCAGCGTGCACCAGATCGCCGGCGCGGTGGACAGCGTCGCCGACGAGGCCCAGCAGGGCGCGCAGACCGCCCGCAGCCTGGCGCAACTGGGCCAGGGCCTGGGCCGGCTGGTCGGTCAGTTCCGCATCTGACCCTTTCCCGCGCGACCGCTGCCGGCAAAAGAGCCAGCCGGCAGTGGTGCGCCACAGAGCCTTCCTGTCATTATTCGGCGGAGTCGGCCGGCAGTCGTGAACGATCCGCGTCCGCCGGCTGACTAATGCTTTGCTTCCCACTGCCAGATGGATTGGACATGCTCGACACGAAACTGGAATCCCGGACTTTTCTCCTGTTGCTGGCGGTGGTCACGCTCGCCTTCGGCTGGCTCCTGCTGCCGTTCTACGGCGCGGTGTTCTGGGGCACCATCCTGGCGATCATCTTCGCCCCGGTGCAACGCCGCCTGCAGGTGCGCCTGAGGGATCGGAAGAACCTCGCCGCGCTGATCACCCTGCTGGTCTGCGTGCTGATCGTGATCATCCCGGTGATCTTCATCGCCGGTTCGCTGGTGCAGGAAGGCGCGAGCGTCTACCAGCGGGTCAAGTCCGGCGAACTGAACTTCGCCGCCTACCTGCAGCAGGCGGTGGCCGCCTTGCCGCCATCGGTGCACCAGTGGCTGGAGCGCTTCGACCTGGCCAATCTCTCGAGCCTGCAGGAGAAGCTCTCCTCGGTGGCGATGCAGGCCAGCCAGGTGGTGGCGACCAAGGCGTTCAGCATCGGCCAGAACACCCTCGACTTCGTCATCAGCTTCGGCATCATGCTCTACCTGCTGTTCTTCCTCCTCCGCGACGGTCGCGTGCTCGGCCGGCGGATCAAGCAGGCGGTGCCGCTGAGCCAGGAACACAAGCACCACCTGTTCGCCAAGTTCACCACGGTGATCCGCGCCACGGTGAAGGGCAACATCGCCGTGGCTGCCACCCAGGGCGCCCTCGGCGGCCTGATCTTCTGGCTGCTGGGCATCGAGGGCGCCTTGCTCTGGGGCACCCTGATGGCCTTCCTGTCGCTCCTGCCGGCCATCGGTGCGGCGCTGATCTGGGCGCCGGTGGCGGCCTACTTCCTGCTCACCGGGGCGATCTGGCAGGGCGTAGTGCTGATCCTGTTCTGCGTGGTGGTGATCGGCCTGGTGGACAACATCCTGCGCCCGATCCTGGTCGGCAAGGACACCAAGATGCCGGACTACGTGGTGCTGATCTCCACCCTCGGCGGCATGGCCCTGTTCGGCCTCAACGGCTTCGTCATCGGTCCGCTGATCGCTGCGCTGTTCATGGCCAGCTGGGACCTGTTCACCGGCCGCGAGGAAGAACCGGCGGCCTGATCCATGCCGCGCGTCGACCCGGAAAAAGCCGTGGCTCCAGCCACGGCTTTTTTCATTGTGCGTTCTCCAGTACCTGGAGAACGGAGGGAACAGGGTGGAAACCGCCCGGTTTTATGAATTCCAGAATTCAGACCGGATCCTGGAATATTCCCTCTCCGAACGGACGAGTCGGCTGTTCGGCAATACCTGGAAATAGCGAATCTTTATTTTTATCTAATTGATATTTAAGTGTTTTATAGGTTTTCTGCAGGGCGTTTTCGAGGATTGGCACGTGGCCTGCTATCTCGCTCCGAAACATCGCATTTCGCCTGAATCGGAGTACAGCCTTGCTATCAACCTTCATTCACACCCCGTTGTTCGAACTCCTGGCACGCTTCTGCATCGACATCGCCGCGGTACTGGTACTGATCTTCGGCATGTACTACCGGCGCCACCAGGACAAGGAACTGGTCACTGCGGCGGCGCTGTTCAACATCTTCGTGTTCGCCGTGCTGACCATCCTGTCGAGCGTCGAGTTCAGCGTTGCCGCCGGTTTCGGCCTGTTCGCCATTCTCGCGCTGTTCACCCTGCGCTCCGAGCCGATCAGCAAAATCGAGATCACCTACTTCTTCGGCAGCGTGGCCATCGCGGTCCTCTGCTCGGTACAGGGCACCACGTTGCCGCTAGTCATGGCGACGGTGCTGCTGGTGCTGCTGGGTGCCTATGCGTTCGATCACCCGCGGATCCTGCGCTCGGTCGAGAGCATCAAAATCACCTTCGACCAGGTCAATGTGCATGCGCTCTCCGATCCCGCGGCGATGCACGCCGACATCGCCGAGCGGTTGGGCGTGGAGGTGGTGTCCTACGAAGTCCGCACCATCGATTACCTCAATGACACCGCCAGCATGCGGGTCTTCTACCGTAAACGTTGAAGGTGCCCGCCATGACCCAGCATAGCGACCTGCTCGGCTTCGCTCCGCAACGCACGGCACCGCGAATTCCCCGCGCTCCGGGAGCCGACACGGCTTGTTCCTCTGGTCCGGACAGCCTGTTCCACGCCATCGGCCTCGAGCGGCTCAACGCCACCGCCTCGATGCTGGTCCGGCGCGACAACAAGTACGTGGTTCGCGAGGAGAGCCTGGCGCCGGCCTGGGCGGCGCTGGCCAGGCAGTTCGACATGCTCGAGATCGACGGGACGCGCGATTTCCTCTACGACACCTGCTATTTCGACGATCCTGCCTACACCAGCTATTTCGACCACCATCGCGGCCGGCGGCAACGCTGCAAGATCCGCATGCGCAGGTACGTCGACGCCCGGTTGTGCTTCGCCGAGATCAAGCTGAAGGGCAAGCGCGGCCAGACCGAGAAGCGTCGCGTGGCCTGCCCGCTGGAACAGTACGGGATGCTGGACGACGGCAGCGAGGCGCAGATCCGCGCGGCCTACCGCGAACTCTACGGGCGCGCGTTCGAGCAGGTGCTGGAGCCGGTCGTGTGGATGCGCTACCGCAGGACGACGCTGGTCGCCAAGGAGGGCGGCGAACGGATGACCATCGACCGTGGCCTGGTGTTCAGGGATGCCTCCGGTACCTGCCGGATAGACGACGGCCTGGTCATCGTCGAAACCAAGTCGGGCAACGCCAACGGCATCGCCGACAAGATCCTCCGTGCCTTGCATCAGCATCCCACCAACGGCGCTTCCAAGTACTGCGTCAGCCTTGCCGCGCTGGGGAGGGTCGGCAAGTACAACAAGCTGCTGCCCGCATTGCGCAAGCTCGATGTGCTTCCCCTGTGAGGCCAGGACGCGAACCCCGTTGCCCAGCTCTCGCTGGCTCCGATTTTCGAAAGGACATTCCCATGCATTCCAGCGTAGCGCTGACCGCCGCCCTGATGGCCTTCGCGCTGTTGGCTGCGGCACCCCAGGCGACGGCGGGGGCATCCGTCCCGGCGCCCTCGGCCGCGCGTTCCGATCCGGCGCGCTTCACCTTCGCGGCGACCGCGCGGGTCGGCGACATCCACCTGACCGAACTCTCCGGCCTGGCCTGGGACGAGGACGAGAAACGCCTGTACGCGGTGTCCGACACCGGCCACCTGTTCCATTTCCGGCTCCGTCTCGACGGCGATGCGATCGCCGCCATCGAGCCGATCGGCGCGGTCGCACTGGCGGACCCTCAAGGGATCGGCGCGAAGGCCGGGGAGTTCAATGCGGAAGGCTTGACGCTCCGCAACGCCACGAATGGGGTGCCGGGCGACAGCGAGCTCGTCGTCGCACTGGAAGGCAAGCCGTCCAGGCTCGCCCGTTTCGGCGCGGACGGCCGCCTGCTGGGCGAACTGGAAGTACCGTCGCCGGCCGCCGACCTGAGCCTCTACCGCAAGAAGGGGCGCGGCCTGGAGGCGCTGGCGATCCACCCCGACTACGGGCTTCTCACCGCTCCCGAGGCGCCGTTGCTGGGACAGCCGGAGACGCTGCATACGGTATACGCGAAGGGCCGTCACTGGTCGTTCGCGCGCCAGTCGCCGGGCAGTCGGTTGAAGGCGCTCGATGTGCAAGCGGATGGCGAGTTGCTCGTCCTCGAGCGCAACAAGGCAGGTTCGAAGAACGCGCTGTCGGCAAGCCTGCGACGTGTCGATCTCGCCGCCTGTGGCCTGGACGACCTGTGCCAGGCCGACACCCTGGCCGTACTCCCGGTCGGGCCGGACAATTTCGAAGGCATGACCTTGCTCGATTCCCGGCATCTCTTGCTGGTGAGCGACAACGCCAGCCTGGTGACTCGCGACACGCTCTTCGTGCTGCTGGTGTGGCCATGAGCCTCTCTCTGGCGAGACGCGTACGCCGTCTGAAAAATGCCTTGTCGCTCATCCTGCCCGCGGCCTGCCTGGGAACGCTGGCGGAAGCGGGGGCGGTCGAACTCAAGCTCGGCGGCCGTCTGCATCTCGACTACGCGGCGCACCGGGCCGATACCAAGCCGCTGGACAATGGCTTCCTCGTGCGGCGGGCGAAACTGGGCGTCGATGGCAAGCTCGATGACGACTGGTCGTTCGAGGTTTCCTACGATTTCGCCGATCCTTACCAGGTCACCGATGACGGCTCCAGCAAGGTGGGCAGGTTCAAGGATGGTTTCGACGACGTCGCGCTGCGCTACGATGGCTGGAAGCATGCCGACCTGAGCCTGGGCCAGTTCAAGGTGCCGTTCGGGCTGGAAGAGCTGACCAGTTCGAACAACATCACCTTTGTCGAGCGAGCGTTGCCGACCGCCGCCTTCGCCCCGTCGCGACGGTTGGGCCTGGGCGTGGGCAGCAACCGTGAGCGCCATACCCTGTCGGCCATGGGCTTCGGCTCGTCCATCGATGGCGACGACAGGGGACGCGGCGTCGCGGCGCGGGCCACCTTCACGCCGATCGACAGCGGCGCGGGCGGCACGTTGCTGCACCTGGGCATCGCCGCGGTGGTCGAGCGCCCGAGGGGCGAAGTCAAGTTCAATGCGCGACCGGAATCCAGGGTTTCGGACGTGAAGCTGGTGAACACCGGCACGCTACGCAATGTCGAGCGTATCGAACGCGGCGGGCTCGAGGCCGCCTGGAGGAGCGGCCCGGTCTCGCTGCAGGCGGAATGGATGCGAACCGCGGTCGAGCGTGGCCACGGCACTCCCGATGCGCGCCTGGAGGGCTGGTACGTCATGGGCAGCTGGCTGCTCACCGGCGAGTCGCGGCAGTACCGGAATGGCCGGTTCAGGGGCGTTCCGTTGCAGCGCTCGGGCGGTGCCTGGGAACTGGCCGCGCGCTACAGCCGCATCGACCTCGACGACGGCAAGGTCAGGGGAGGCGAGGAGGGCAACCTCAGCCTGGGCCTGAACTTCTACGCCAACAAGCGCCTGCGTATCATGCTCGACTACATTGACGTGCATAGCGATCGACGGGGCGGGTCGGACAACCCGAACATCCTGCTGCTACGCACGCAGCTTGCGTTCTAGGGCGCGCGGCCTTGTGGAGAGGGAGAGTGGCAAGAACCCGAATACTGATCGTCGACGACGAGGACAGCATCCGCTTCGGCATGCGCGGCTTCCTGGAGTCGCGAGGCTATGGCGTCGTCGATGCCGACAGCTGCCAGCGCGCCCGGGAGCTGTTCCAGGCCTCGCCGCCGGACGTCGCGGTCATCGACTATCGGTTGCATGACGGCAGCGCGCTGGACCTGCTGCGCGATTTCCGACGGCTCGAGCCGGACGTGCCGGTGATCGTTCTGACGGCCTACGGCTCGATCGACCTGGCCGTACAGGCGATCAAGGAGGGCGCGGAGCAGTTTCTCACCAAGCCGATCGAGATGCCCGCGTTGCACGCCATCCTCAAGCGCCTGCTGGACAACCGGCGGCTGCAACGCCAGCAGCGGATCGTGGTGACCCGCGAGCAGCGCGAGCGGATCGACCCGCTGTTCGGCGAGAGCCCGGCCATTCGCGCGCTGGCCGAGCAGGTCGACAAGGTGATGGGCAGCGACAGTCCGATTCTCATTCTGGGGGAGACCGGCACCGGCAAGAGCCTGCTGGCGAAGTGGCTGCATCTTCACGGCCCACGCGCCGACGAGCCCTTCGTCGATCTGAATTGCGCGGGGCTGTCGCCGGACTTCCTGGAAACCGAGCTGTTCGGTCATGAGAAGGGCGCCTTCACCGGGGCAACCGCGAGCAAGCCGGGTATCCTCGAAATCGCCGATGGCGGCACGGTCTTCCTCGACGAAATCGGCGATGTCGATCCGCGTGTGCAGCCCAAGCTGCTCAAGGTACTGGAGGAACAACGCTTTCGCCGCCTGGGCGCGGTACGCGAGCGGGAGGTCGACATCCGGCTGATCGCCGCCACCCACCAGGACCTTGCCGGCAAGGTGAAGGAGCGGACATTCCGCAGCGACCTGTATTTCCGAATCAGCAGCATTCCGTTGAGCATGCCCGCGTTGCGTGAGCGTAAGGAAGACATCCCCGCGCTCGCCCGGACGCTGCTCGCGCGCCTGGCCGATGCTCCCGGCCGGAGCGTGCGGCTGGGCGAGGACGCCGAGCAGGCGCTGTGCGGCTACGCCTGGCCCGGCAATATCCGTGAGCTGCGCAACGTACTGGAGCGTGCGGTGCTGCTGCGCAATGGCGATACCATCGCGCGCCGCGACCTGCGCTTCGAGTCGACGCCGCTCCAGGACGTGCAGGTCGGCGATACCGGCCTCACCCTGCAGCAGGTCGAGCGACAGCACATCGAGCGGGTCCTGCGCGAAGTGGGTGGCAAGGTCGAGCAGGCTGCGCTGCGCCTCGGTATTCCGCGCAGCACGCTCTACCAGAAGATCAAGGTGCACGGCATCGTCGCAGCGCAGAACGATCCTGGCTGAGAGCGTCATGCCGGCGGTGCCCGGCCGTCGGCACGGAGGAGCGCGACATGGTCAAGGCGAAAATCTACGCGGGGATCGCGATCATCGTGGTATTCGGCGTGATGTCGATGCTGTACGTCTATCGTGGCCTGGATGAGGTCGTCGGGCATCTGACCAGGCTCGAACGCATCGGGGCGCCGTTCAGCATCGCCGCCCTCGAAATGGAAAAGAATGTCGGTGAGTACGCCTTCGGGGTACAGCAGTACATCGTGCGGCCCGACCCGGAGATCCGCGCGGAGACCGCGAACGACAGCACGGATTTTTCCCGCTACCACGCCAGCTACATGCAGTTGAGCCGGACCAGGCGAGAAAACGAGCTGGGGCACCATCTCGCCAGCGACTTCGGCAAGCTTTCGAGGATCGGCGCCACACTGATGGATAAGCGGGACCGGCTCGATGTCGGCTTCGCGCACGTTACCGGCCTGCTGGAGCAGGTCGTTACCATTACCGGACAGTCGCTGCCGTTGGCGGCGGCGCAGCGGGAGCCGGCGCGCAGCCGGAGCCTGGCAGCGCTCGCGAACCTGAAGGCGCGGGCGGCACAAGCGGAGCTCCGGCTCTCCGCTTTCCGGCGGCGACCGACAGCGTTGGCGATGCGGCAGGCGCAGGAGGAGCTCGCCGAGCTCGAGGAAGCCCTTTCAGGCTATCGCCGACTGTCGTTGGGGAACGAGGCGCGACGGCTGGAGGACGAGCTTGTGGCCCTGCGTATTCCGCTCAGGAGCGGGGTCGAGGCATGGCTTTCCGGCGAGGGTGCCCTCCAGGCGCTTGCCGGTGAGTTCGCCCGGTTGCAGGAGCACATCGACGATGTCTGCGACAAGGAGATCGAACCGCTGGCGGCGAAGGGGCTGACGACACCGCAGGAGCAGGCGGATCGAATCGCGGTGCGGGTGCTGGACATGCTGCGCTATGCGATTCCCCTCTACCTGCTGGTCGCGCTGGGTGTCGGCGCGTCGCTGGTGCTGGCGATCGTCCGGCCGTTGCGAACGCTGGCGTCGGGAACCCGGGCGATTGGGGCGGGTGACCTTGACTACCGCATCCTCGAGCGGAACAGGGATGAGTTCGATGACCTTGCCCGGCAGTTCAACCGGATGGTGGCGCGCTTGCAGGAAAGCACGGTGTCCAGGGGGCTGCTGGAGGACAGCGAGCGGAGATTGCGCCTGACGGTCGCCGAACTGCGCGAGGAAATCGCGGAACGCGAGCGCTCCGAGCGGGAACGGGAAAAGCTGCAGGCCGAGTTACGCCGCAGCGAGGCGATGGCGGCCATGGGCCGCCTGGTCGCGGGTGTCGCCCACGAGGTGCGCAATCCGCTGTTCGGCATTTCCTCGACCCTGGACGCGCTGGAGGCGAGCGCCAATGTCGGCAAGGGCGGCGAGCGCCACCGGGAGGTGCTGCGCGGCGAGGTGGGACGGCTGAACAAGCTGATGACGGACCTGCTCGAATACGGCCGGCCACCGGGCGAGACGTTCTCCAGCGGCCGCCTCGGCCAGGTCATCGTCGAGGCGGTTCGTATCTGCGGCCCGGCCGCGGAAGCCGCGGGTGTGGGCATCGTCTACCAGGTGGACGGCTGTGACGGCACGCTGCCGATGAATCATGGTCGCTTGCTGCAGGTATTCGTGAACCTGATCGAAAACGCCGTGCAGCATGCGCCGGCTGGCAGCCAGGTGACGGTGGCCGCGAAGACGCTCGAAGTGAACGGCCAGCGCTCGGTCGAGTGCCGGGTGGAGGACTCCGGTGCGGGCTTTGCCCCGGAAGACCTGCCGTTCATCTTCGATCCCTTCTTTACCCGGCGGCGTAAGGGCACGGGGCTAGGCCTGGCCATCGTCCAGCGCATCGTCGAGGAGCACAAAGGCTCGATCGAGGCTGGCGGCGCTGCGCAAGGCGGCGCGGTCATGCGCCTGCGCCTGCCCATCCCGGACTGAGTGCCGGCGCGTTCATGCCGCGCTGGGGTACGGCTTGAGCGCACAGGTGGCGAGGAAGGTGGGCATGAGGCCTCCGGGTTCATCCATGGAGCGCGGAGCATGCCATGCAGCGGGGGAGGGGGCGTGGGACGGGCCAAAGAAAAACCCCGCCGAGGCGGGGTTTTCGTGGAGCGGGCGACTCAGCCGGCGAGGGCCAGGCCGGAATGCTGGAGGATTTCCAGCAGCGGCTGCGGGTAGACGCCGAGGAAGAATGCCAGCAGGGCGATGGCCACCAGCATGATGCCGCCGGCGCGCTGGCCCCAGTTGAACGGTGCGTCGTGCTGGCGGATGCCGGGCTCGACCAGGAACAGGGTGACCATGACCCGCAGGTAGTAGTACAGGCCGATGGCGCTGCCCAGCACCAGGGCGCCGATCAGCCACCACAGGTGCGACTCGACGCCGACCGCGATCACGTAGAACTTGCCGATGAAGCCGGCGGTCAGCGGGATGCCTGCCAGCGACAGCATCATCACGGTCATCACCGCGGTCAGCACCGGCCGGCGCCAGAACAGGCCGCGGTACTCGAACAGCGCATCGGCGTCGCGGCCGCTGTACGGGGTGGACATCAGGGTGATCACGCCGAACGCGCCGAGGGAGGTCAGTACGTAGGTGGCCAGGTAGACGCCGACCGCTTCCACGGCCATGCCCTTGCTGGCGATCAGGGCGACCAGCAGGTAGCCCAGGTGGGCGATGGACGAGTAGCCGAGCAGGCGCTTGATGTTGCTCTGGGTCAGTGCCAGCAGGTTGCCGAAGAGGATCGAGGCGACCGCGATGACGCTCAGGGAGATGTTCAGCAGTTGGTTGTCCAGGGCCGCCGGGGCGATCTGGAACAGCCGCAGCAGCACGGCGAACACCGCGACCTTGCTGGCGGTGGCGAGGAACGCCGAGACCGGCGCCGGGGCGCCTTCGTAGACGTCCGGGGTCCACAGGTGGAAGGGCACCAGCGACAGCTTGAAGCCCAGGCCGACCAGCATCATGCCTACGCCAACGCTGACCAGCGGACCGCTCAGCACGTGTTCGGCGACCTTGGCGCCAAGGCCGGCGAAGCCCAGGGTACCGGACTCGGCGTAGAGCAGGGCCATGCCGAACAGCAGGAAGGCGGAGCCGGCGGCCGAGAGCACGGTGTACTTGATGCCGGCTTCCAGCGAGCGCTTGTTGAAGAAGGCGTAGGCGACCATCCCGTAGACCGGGACCGAGAGCAGCTCCAGGCCGATGAACAGGCTGGCCAGGTGCTGCGCGCTGACCAGCACCAGGCCGCCGGCGGTGGCCAGCAGCAGGAGCAGGTACAGCTCTTCGCGGTTACCCGGATAGCTTTCCATGTAGGCGTGGGCGAGGGTCACGCAGGCCAGGGCGGCGACCAGCACCAGGGCCATGTAGAAGCAGGCGTAGTTGTCCACCAGCACCAGCGGGGTCACCTCGATCGGGGTGACGCCGAGGACCGGCAGCAGCGACAGCAGGGCCAGGTTGAGGCCGATCACCGAGAGGGTGGCGGTGAACGAGTGATTGCGTTTCCAGGCTACCGCCAGCATCACCACCACCAGGGTGGCGCTGGTGATCAGCAGTGGCAGGAGCGCGATGAAGTGTTGGATCGTAAAGGTCATTTCGCGACTACCGTCCTGCAGGGGTGGAAAGGGCTGCGCCCAGCCATTGCTGCACGCCGTGCATGCTGGCCGCGGAGATGTCCAGCACCGGCTGCGGGTAGACCCCGAGCAGGACCAGCAGGACCGCCAGGCCGAGCACCATGCTCAGTTCGCGGGCATCGAGGCCGAGGATCGGCTCGTCGGACTGGCTGGGGCCGAAGTAGGCGCGGTGGATCATGATCAGCGAGTAGACCGAGGCGAAGACCAGGCCGAAGGTGGCGATCACGATGATCACCGGGACCACCTTGAAGGCGCCGATCAGGATCAGGAACTCGCCGACGAAGTTGCCGGTGCCGGGCAGGCCCAGCGACGCCGAGGCGAAGAACAGGCTGATCGCCGGCAGGTAGGGCATGCGCGACCACAGGCCGCCCATCTTGCGCATGTCGCGGGTATGCAGGCGCTCGTAGAGCTGGCCGCAGAGGATGAACAGCGCCGCGGCGGAGAGGCCGTGGGCGATCATCTGCACCACCACGCCCTGCAGCGCGACCTGGCTGCCGGAGTAGATGCCGATCATCACGAAGCCCATGTGCGAAACGCTGGAGTAGGCGACCAGGCGCTTGATGTCGGTCTGCGCGAAGGACAGCAGGGCACCGTAGAAGATGCCGATGATGCCGAGCCACATGGCGATCGGCGCGAATTCCGCCGAGGCGTTGGGGAACAACGGCAGGGCGAAGCGGATCAGGCCGTAGGCGGCGGTCTTCAGCAGGATGCCGGCGAGGTCCACGGAGCCGGCGGTGGGCGCCTGGGCGTGGGCGTCCGGCAGCCAGGAATGCACCGGCACCACCGGCATCTTCACCGCGAAGGCGACGAAGAAGCCGAGCATCAGCAGCCATTCCACGTGGGGGCTCAGCTGGGTCTTCAGCAGGGTGGCGTAGTCGAAGGTGATCACGCCGGTGGCATTGAAGTTGACGAACACCAGGCCGAGGATCGCCACCAGCATCACCAGGCCGCTGGCCTGGGTGAAGATGAAGAACTTGGTGGCGGCGTAGATGCGGGTCTTCTTGCCGTCATCGGAGCTGTGTCCCCACAGCGCGATGAGGAAGTACATCGGCACCAGCATCATTTCCCAGAAGAAGAAGAACAGGAACAGGTCGATGGCGAGGAACACGCCGATCACACCGCCCAGGATCCACAGCAGGTTCAGATGGAAGAAGCCGATGCGGCGCTGGATCTCGTTCCAGGAGCAGAGGACCGAGAGCACGCCGAGCAGGCCGGTGAGGGCGACCATCAGCAGTGATAGGCCATCCATCGCCAGGTGGATGCTGATGCCGAGACGCTCGATCCACAGCACCTTGAATTGCAGGGTCCATTCCGGCTCGCCGCCGGGCGCGGGCGCCAGCTGGAAGTCGCCGGTGGCCCAGATCCACAGGCTCAGGATCAGGACCAGGGTCATCGAAAGCAGCGCGATCCAGCGGGGCAGGGTCTTGCTGCTGTGTTCGGCGATCCAGCAGAGGAAACCGCCGATGAAGGGGATCAGGATTAGCCAGGGCAGAATCATGACAGGCTCAGTCTCTCCGTGAATTCGTTAGGCCAGCAGCAGCGCGCCGAGCAGGATGGCGGCGCCACCCACCAGGGAAGCGGCGTACCAGCGCAGGCGGCCGTTCTCGGTGAGGCTGAGGAGGTTGTGTCCGCCGCGCACGCTGAACGGAACGACGCCCAGGGTACGGTCGATGGGGTCGCGCCCCAGCAGTTGGCAGAGCAGCAGGTAGGGTTTCACGAACAGCTTGTCGTACAGCCAGTCGAAGCCCCAGGCGTGGTACCACCAGGTACCGAAGAAGCGACCCGGGGCGCTCTTCGCCAGGGCGCCGACGAAGCGGCGCTGGCCGAGGAAGAGCAGTGCGGCCAGCAGGATACCGGCGATGGCGATGGCGCCCGAGGCCAGTTCCAGGCTGTGCTTGGCTTCGCCACCGGCGTGGCCGACGCTTTCCGGCAGGACGCCGGCCAGCGGCGGGGTGATCAGGGCGCCGACGAAGGTCGACAGGACGATCAGCACGCTGAGCGGCAACCAGTGGGAAATCCCGTGGCCGGCGTGGGCTTCGGTCTTCGGCTCGCCGTGGAAGGCGACGAAGATCAGGCGGAAGGTGTAGATCGAGGTCAGGAACGCACCCACCAGGCCGGCGATCAGCAGTTCGCGATGGCCGCTGGCGAAGGCCTCCCAGAGGATCTCGTCCTTGGAGTAGAAGCCCGCGGTGAGGAAGGGCAGGGCGGCCAGCGCCGCGCCGCCGACCACGAAGCTGGCGTAGGCCAGCGGCAGCTTCTTCCACAAGCCGCCCATCTTGAAGATGTTCTGCTCGTGGTGGCAGGCGACGATCACCGCGCCCGAGGCAAGGAACAGCAGGGCCTTGAAGAAGGCGTGGGTCATCAGGTGGAAGATCGCCGCGTCCCAGGCGCCGACGCCGAGGGCGAGGAACATGTAGCCGATCTGGCTCATGGTCGAGTAGGCGAGGATGCGCTTGATATCGGTCTGTACCAGGGCGGCGAAGCCGGCCAGGACCAGGGTCACCGCGCCGACGATGCCGACCAGCTCGAGGATGTCCGGAGCCAGGGTAAACAGGCCGTGGCAACGGGCGATCAGGTAGACGCCGGCGGTCACCATGGTGGCGGCGTGGATCAGCGCGGAGACCGGGGTCGGACCGGCCATGGCGTCGGCCAGCCAGGTCTGCAGCGGCAGCTGGGCGGACTTGCCGACCGCGCCGCCGAGCAGGGCCAGGGTCGCCAGGGTCAGCCAGAGGTTGCCTTCCGGGAACTTCTGCGGCGCCAGCACCAGCAACTCCTGGATGTTCAGGGTGCCGAACTGCTGGAACAGGATGAACAGGCCGAAAGCCATGAACACGTCGCCGACGCGGGTGACGATGAATGCCTTGAGCGCCGCGTTACCGTTGTTGCGATTGCTGTAGTAGAAGCCGATCAGCAGGTAGCTGCACAGCCCCACGCCTTCCCAGCCGAAGTAGAGGAACAGCAGGTTGTCGCCCAGCACCAGGAACAGCATGCTGGCGATGAACAGGTTGGTGTAGGCGAAGAAGCGCGAATAGCCGGTTTCGCCACGCATGTACCAGGAGGCGAACAGGTGGATCAGGAAGCCGACGCCGGTAACGACACCGAGCATGGTTACCGAGAGGCCGTCCAGGTACAGGGTGAAGTTGGTGCTGAAGTCGCCGGCCGCCATCCACTGCCACAGCACCAGGCTGTAGGCACCGCCTGCCGGCGGACTGCTGTGGAAGCTGAAGATGGCCCAGGCCGCGCTCAGGGCGGAGAGGCCGACCGAGCCGACGCCGACCAGCGCCGAAAGGTTTTCCGACCACCTGCCGCGGGAGAACGACAGCAGCAGGAAGCCGACCAGGGGGAACAGGAAGGTAAGAGGTAGAAGGTTCATCCGCGCATCTCGCTGGCAGCGTCGATATCGAGGGTGTGGAAGCGGCGATACAGTTGCAGCAGGATCGCCAGGCCGATGCTCGCTTCGGCGGCCGCGAGGCTCAGCACCAGGATGAACATCACCTGGCCGTCGGGTTGGCCCCAGCGGCTGCCGGCGACCACGAAGGCGAGGGCGGCGGCGTTCATCATCACTTCCAGGCTCATCAGTACGAACAGGATGTTGCGTCGCACCATCAAGCCGACCAGTCCGAGGGCGAACAGGACGCTGGCGAGGGCCAGGCCGTGTTCCAGTGGTATTGCGTTCATAGCGTTACGTTCCCTTGGGGCGGGCGCAGGGCGCCCGCCGAACCTTTATTGTTTGGCGTCTTGACGACCCAGGTGATAGGCAGCGACCAGGGCCGCGAGCAACAGCATGGAGGCCAGTTCGACCACCAGCAGGTACGGGCCGTAGAGGCTGATGCCGACCGCCTTGGCGTCTACCGTGGTATGGCCGATGCCGGCACCGCTCGGGGTGCGGGCGAGGACCACCAGCAGTTCCACCAGCAGGACCAGGGCCAGGGCCGAAGGCCCGACCCAGATGCCGGGCGTGAGCCACTTGCGCTCCTGCTCGACCACGGCCGGGCCGAGGTTGAGCATCATCACCACGAAGACGAACAGAACCATGATGGCGCCAGCGTAGACGATGATCTCCAGGGCACCGGCGAAGGGTGCGCCGAGGCTGAAGAAGGTCATCGAGATGGCCAGCAGGGAAATGATCAGGTAGAGCAGGGCATGCACCGGGTTGCTGTTGGTGATGACCCGCAGCGTGGCCAGTACGGCGACGCCGGCAGCGAAATAGAAAGCGAATTCCACGCGACGTCTCCTTATGGCAGCAGGCTTTTCACGTTGATCGGTTCGGCTTCGTTCTGCGCGGCGCCTTTCGGCTTGCCGGCGATCGCCATTCCCGCAACGCGGTAGTAGTTGTAGTCCGGGTTCTTGCCCGGGCCGGAGATCAGCAGGTCGTGCTTCTCGTAGACCAGGTCCTGGCGCTTGAACTCGCCCATCTCGAAGTCCGGGGTGAGCTGGATCGCGGTGGTCGGGCAGGCTTCCTCGCACAGACCGCAGAAGATGCAGCGCGAGAAGTTGATGCGGAAGAACTCCGGATACCAGCGACCGTCCTCGGTCTCGGCCTTCTGCAGGGAGATGCAGCCAACCGGACAGGCCACGGCGCACAGGTTGCAGGCTACGCAGCGTTCCTCGCCGTCGGGGTCGCGGGTCAGGACGATCCGGCCACGATAGCGTGGCGGCAGGTAGACCGGCTCTTCGGGGTATTGCAGGGTGTCGCGCTTGCGGAAGGCATGGCCGAAGATCATCACCAGGCTGCGAAGCTGGGTGAAGGTGCCATGCACGACGTTGATGATTTCTTTGATCACGGTGGTTCTCCTTACTGGGCCGCGGCCAGCACGAGCGCGCCGGTCACCAGCAGGTTGATCAGGGTCAGCGGCAGGCACACCTTCCAGCTGAACGCCATCACCTGGTCATAGCGCGGACGCGGCAGCGAGGCGCGGATCAGGATGAAGAGCATGATGAAGAAGCCGGTCTTGGCGGCGAAGTAGAAGAACGACAGCCAGGGCAGGGTGTCCAGGAACGGACCGTGCCAGCCGCCGAAGAACAGGGTCGCCAGCAGCGCCGAGACCAGTACGATGCCGATGTACTCGCCGACGAAGAACATGCCCCATTTCATCCCGGCGTACTCGATGTGGTAGCCATCCGCCAGCTCCTGCTCCGCTTCCGGCTGGTCGAACGGGTGACGGTGGGTCACGGCGACGCCGGCGATGATGAAGGTGCAGAAGCCGAAGAACTGCGGAATGATGAACCAGACGTTGTCGATCTGGTACTGGACGATGTCGCGCATGTTGAACGAGCCGACCTGGGCGACGATGCCCATCAGCGACAGGGCCAGGAACACCTCGTAGGAGATGGTCTGGGCCGAGGCGCGCAGGCTGCCGAGCAGGGCGAACTTGTTGTTGCTCGACCAGCCGGCGAACAGCACGGCGTACACCGTCAGGCCGGCCATGGCGAAGAAGAACAGGATGCCGATGTTCAGGTCCGCCACGCCCCAGGTGGGGGTGATCGGCACGATGGCGAAGGCGACGAGCAGGGCGCCCATCGCGATCACCGGGGCCAGGGTGAAGATCATCTTGTCGGCGAACGGCGGGGTCCAGTCCTCCTTGAAGAACATCTTGACCATGTCCGCGCCGAGCTGGAACGCACCGAACGGACCGACCCGGTTGGGGCCGTAGCGGTCCTGCCAGAGGCCGAGCAGGCGGCGCTCGACCCAGCTGAGCAGGGCGCCGCAGATGACCACGGCGAGCAGCACCACGATGGCCTTGACCACGGTGAGGATGATGGTGACCAGAGCGGGAGTCAGCCAACTCATTGTGCAGCCTCCTGCAGACCTTCCACGGAGCAGCCGGCGATCGCCGCCGGGATGCCGGCGAAGCCGACCGGCAGGCCGATCAGGCCGGCGCCGAGTTGTTCATCGATGCGCAGCGGCAGGCGCAGGGCCTGGCCCTTGAGCTGGAAGCCGAGGGTCGCGCCGTCGTTGACGCCGAGGCGGTCCGCGTCTTCCTTGGACAGTGCGACGTAGGTTTCCGGGATACGCTGCTGGATCGGCGCGGCCCGCGAGCTGTTTTCCTCGCTGCCGAACAGGTGGTACAGCGGCACTACCTTCCAGCTGTCGGCCTTGGCGCTGAACGGCACCGGCACGGCCTGGAACCAGTCGAGGCCTTCGCCCTTCGGTTCGATCAGGCGCACGCCGGGGTCGCCGGCGCGCAGGTGGCCGCCGACCTCGTCCTGGAACTTGTTCCAGGCCTGCGGCGAGTTCCAGCCCGGGGACCAGGCGAACGGGATCTGCTGACGGTCTTCCTGGCTGCCGGAGTAGCCTTCCATGGAGAAGGCGAACGCCGAGTCGATGTCCTGCGGGGTGCGCGGCTCGTGCACGCTGATGTTGGCGCGCATGGCGGTACGCCCGCTGTAGCGGTGCGGTTCGCGGGCCAGCTTGAGGCCCTTGATGCGGAACGAGGCGGCCGGTGCGGCGTCGCGGATGCCGGCCAGGATCGGCTTGGCCTCGGCCACGGCTTCGGTGACGTGGTCCAACTGGGTCCAGTCGACGCGCTTGCCTTGCAGGGTGCTGTGGATCGCATGCAGCCAGCGCCAGCCCTCGCGGACCATGTTCCTGGCGTCGTAGTAGGTCGGGTCGAACACCTGGAAGAAGCGTTGGGCGCGGCCTTCCTGGCTGACCAGGGTGCCGTCGCCTTCGGCGAAGCTGGCCGCCGGCAGCACCAGGTGTGCCTTGGCGGTGGTGGCGGTCTGCTGGTGATCGGCGACGATCACCACCTTGGCCGCCGCCAGGGCCGCGTCGACACGGGCGGCGTCGGTGCGGCGGTAGAGATCGTTCTCCAGCACCACCACGGCGTCGGCCTGTCCGGAGGTCAGTCGCTCGAGCGCGGCTTCCACGGAGTCGCCGCCGAAGAGCGCCAGGCCGAGGCTGTTGGCTTCGCCGACCACCAGGCTGATGGAGCCGTTCTTCTCGCGCAGCTTGAGGGCCTTGGCGATGTTCGCCGCGGCTTCGATCAATGCCTTGTTGCCCAGCGAGTTGCCGGACACTACCAGCGGACGCTTGGCCGCCAGCAGGGCATCGGCGATGCGCTGGGCGAAGGCCTGGGCCTGCGGGTCGAGATCGGCCACGGACGGGGCGCTCGGATCGATCGCATGGGCCACGGCGAAGCCGAGGCGAGCGAGATCGTCCGGCGCGGCGTGGACGGTTTCCTCGGCCACGTCGTCGAGGCGGGTCGCGTTGACGCTGGCGATGAACAGCGGGTTCTGCGCGTGCTGGGCGATGTTCTTCACCGCGGCGTCGAGCCACGGCTGGACCTTCATGTCGGCAGCCATCTCGACGGCCTTGCCCTTCACCGACTGGCGCAGGGCCAGAGCGATGCGGGCGGCGGTCTGGGTCAGGTCCTCGCCGAGGACGAAGACCGCGTCGTGGTCCTCGATGTCGCGGATGCTCGGCACCGGCAGCGGGCCTTCCTGCATGACCTGGAGGATCAGGCGCAGGCGGTCGAGCTCGCCTTCGTTGATGCCGCTGTAGAAGTTGCCTTCGCCAACCAGCTCGCGCAGGGCGAAGTTGCTTTCCAGGCTGGCGCGCGGCGAACCGATGCCGACCACCTTGCGCTCCTTCAGCAGGGCGGCGGCCTGGTCGAGGGCGCCGTCCAGGCTCAGCTTCTGCTTGCTCAGCACCAGCAGCGGCTGGCGCGGACGGTCTTCGCGGTTGACGTAGCCGTAGCCGAAGCGACCGCGGTCGCAGAGGAAGTAGTGGTTGACCGAGCCGTTGTAGCGGTTCTCGATCCGGCGGATCTCGCCGTAGCGCTCGCCGGGGCTGATGTTGCAGCCGCTGGAACAGCCGTGGCAGATGCTCGGGGCGAACTGCATGTCCCACTTGCGGTTGTAGCGCTCGGAGTGGGTCTTGTCGGTGAACACGCCGGTGGGGCAGACCTCGGTGAGGTTGCCGGAGAACTCGCTTTCCAGCACGCCGTCCTCGACCCGTCCGAAGTAGACGTTGTCGTGGGCGCCGTAGACGCCGAGGTCGGTGCCGCCGGCGTAGTCCTTGTAGTAGCGCACGCAGCGGTAGCAGGCGATGCAGCGGTTCATCTCGTGGGCGATGAACGGGCCGAGTTCCTGGTTCTGGTGGGTGCGCTTGGTGAAGCGGTACCGGCGCTCGTTGTGGCCGGTCATCACCGTCATGTCCTGCAGGTGGCAGTGACCGCCTTCCTCGCACACCGGGCAGTCGTGCGGGTGGTTGGTCATCAGCCATTCGACGACGCTGGCGCGGAACTGCTTGGCCTCTTCGTCTTCGATGGATATCCAGGTGTTGTCGGTGGCGGGGGTCATGCAGGACATGACGAGGCGACCACGCTTGTCGTTCTCGTCGGTGTACTGCTTCACCGCGCACTGGCGGCAGGCGCCGACGCTACCGAGCGCCGGATGCCAGCAGAAGTAGGGAATGTCGAGACCGAGGGACAGACAGGCCTGCAGGAGGTTGTCTGCACCATCGACTTCGAGCGTCTTGCCGTCTACGTGGATAGTGGCCATGGTTCAAGTCTTCGTTGGCCCGTTGTCAGCGGGCGTGGCTAATAGAAACTCACGGTTCCGTCGGGCCTGCGGCCGGGCCGCGGCACGACGACGAAACATCGCCGGACGGCTGGCCGTCCGGCTGCAAAGCATCAGGCGCCGACCGTTGCCGGGCGCGGCGCGGCCGAAGGCTGGCGGGAGATGCCCGCCTCGAATTCGGCACGGAAATACTTGAGGGCGCTGCCCAGCGGCTCGACGGCTCCCGGCGCGTGGGCGCAGAAGGTCTTGCCCGGGCCGAGGAAGTTGACCAGCTGCTCGAGAGTCTCGAGGTCGCCGGGCTGGCCTTCGCCACGCTCCAGGGCGCGCAGCAGCTTCACGCTCCACGGCAGGCCGTCGCGGCAGGGGGTGCACCAGCCGCAGGACTCGCGGGCGAAGAACTCTTCCATGTTGCGCAGCAGGGAAACCATGTTGATGCTGTCGTCCACCGCCATGGCCAGGCCGGTGCCCATCCGGGTGCCGACCTTGGCGATGCCGCCGGCGAACATCTGCGCATCCAGGTGTTCCGGGAGCAGGAAGCCGGTACCGGCGCCGCCGGGCTGCCAGGCCTTGAGCTGGAAGCCGTCGCGCATGCCGCCGGCGTAGTCCTCGAACAGCTCGCGGGCGCTGACGCCGAACGGCAGTTCCCACAGGCCGGGGTTCTTCACCTTGCCGGAGAAGCCCATCAGCTTGGTGCCCATGTCTTCGCTGCCGGGGCGGGCCAGGGTCTTGTACCAGTCCACGCCGTTGCCGACGATGGCCGGCACGTTGCACAGCGTCTCCACGTTGTTCACGCAGGTCGGCTTGCCCCAGACGCCGACGGCGGCGGGGAAGGGCGGCTTGGAACGCGGGTTGGCGCGGCGGCCTTCCAGCGAGTTGATCAGCGCGGTCTCTTCGCCGCAGATGTAGCGGCCGGCACCGGTGTGGACGAACAGCTCGAAATCGAAGCCGCTGCCGAGGATGTTCTTGCCGAGCAGGCCGGCGGCCTTGGCTTCGTCGATGGCGCGGTTGAGGTTGCGCGCCGCGTCGACGTACTCGCCGCGCAGGAAGATGTAGCCGCGGTAGGCCTTCAGCGCGCGCGCGGAGATCAGCATGCCTTCCACCAGCAGGTGTGGCAGTTGCTCCATGAGCATGCGGTCCTTCCAGGTGTTCGGCTCCATCTCGTCCGCGTTGCACAGCAGGTAGCGGATGTTCAGCGACTCGTCCTTCGGCATCAGGCCCCACTTCACGCCGGTGGGGAAGCCCGCGCCGCCGCGGCCCTTGAGGCCGGAGTCCTTGACGGTCTGGACGATGTCGTCCTGGGCCATCTGGGTCAGCGCCTTGCGCGCCGCGGCATAGCCGTCCTTGCTCTGGTATTCCTCGAGCCAGACGGGCTGGGCGTCTTCGCGCAGGCGCCAGGTCAGCGGATGGGTTTCCGCCGAACGCGCCATGCGGTTGGCCGGACCAATGGAGGTAAGGGTCATACGTAGGCCTCCAGCAGTTTGGCGACACCGTCGGGACGCACGTCGCCATGGGTGTCGTCGTCGATCATCAGCGCCGGGGCCTTGTCGCAGTTGCCCAGGCAGCAGACCGGGAGCAGGGTGAAGCGTCCGTCGGCGGTGGTCTGGCCGAGACCGATGCCGAGTTGCTTCTGGATCTCGCCGACCACCGACTCGTGGCCGCCGATGTAGCAGACCATGCTGTCGCAGACGCGGATGATGTGGCGGCCCACCGGCTGGCGGAATATCTGACTATAGAAGGTGGCGACGCCTTCGACGTCGCTGGCCGGGATCCCCAGCACCTCGCCGATCGCCGGGATGGCGCCGTCCGGCACCCAGCCGCGCTGCTTCTGGACGATCTTCAGGGCTTCGATGGACGCCGCGCGCGGGTCCTCGTAGTGATGCATTTCATGCTCGATGGACGAGCGCTCGGTTTCGCTGAGGACGAAACGGTCGGTCTGAATCAGGTTGCTCTGGCTCATGTCAGCGGTCCACGTCAGCCATAACGAAATCGATGCTACCCAGGTAGGCGATCAGGTCCGCGATCATGCTGCCGTTGATCACCGAGGGGATCTGTTGCAGGTGCGCGAAACTGGGCGTCCGGATACGCGTGCGGTAGCTCATGGTGCTGCCGTCGCTGGTCAGGTAGTAGCTGTTGATACCCTTGGTCGCCTCGATCATCTGGAAGGCTTCGTTGGCCGGCATGACCGGGCCCCAGGAAACCTGCAGGAAGTGGGTGATCAGGGTTTCGATGTGTTGCAGCGTGCGTTCTTTCGGCGGCGGCGTGGTCAGCGGATGGTCGGCCTTGTACGGGCCTTCCGGCATGTTCTTCAGGCACTGCTCGATGATCCGCAGGCTCTGGCGCATCTCGCCCATCTTGACCATGCAGCGGTCGTAGGCGTCGCCGTTGTGGGCCAGCGGTACCTCGAACTCGAAGTTCTCGTAGCCGGAGTAGGGGCGGGCCTTGCGCAGGTCGAAGTCGCAACCGGTGGCGCGCAGGCCGGCGCCGGTGGTGCCCCACTCGAGGGCTTCCTTGGTGTTGTACTGGGCGACGCCGATGGTCCGGCCGCGCAGGATGCTGTTCTTCAGGGCCGCGGTCTCGTACTCGTCGAGGCGCTTGGGCATCCAGTCGAGGAACTCGCGGACCAGCTTGTCCCAGCCGCGCGGCAGGTCGTGGGCGACGCCGCCGATGCGGTACCAGGCCGGGTGCAGGCGGAAGCCGGTGATGGCCTCGACCACCTTGTAGGCGCGCTGGCGGTCGGTGAAGGTGAAGAACACCGGGGTCATGGCGCCGACGTCCTGGATATAGGTGCCCAGGTACAGCAGGTGGTTCAGGATACGGAAGAACTCCGCCATCATGATCCGGATCACGTCGACCCGCTGCGGCACCTTGATTCCGGCGAGCTTCTCCACCGAAAGTACGTAGGGCAGGTTGTTCATCACCCCGCCGAGGTAGTCAATGCGGTCGGTGTAGGGGATGAAACTGTGCCAGGACTGGCGCTCGGCCATCTTCTCGGCGCCGCGATGGTGGTAGCCGATCTCCGGGACGCAGTCGATGATCTCTTCGCCGTCCAGTTGCAGGATGATGCGGAAGGCACCGTGGGCGGACGGGTGGTTCGGGCCGAGGTTGAGGAACATGTAGTCCTCGTTCTCGCCGTGGCGCTTCATGCCCCAGTCTTCCGGCTTGAAGCGCAGGGCTTCCTGCTCCAGGTCCTGCTTGGCGGCGGACAGGGAGTAGGGATCGAACTCGGTGGCGCGCGCCGGGTAGTCCTTGCGCAGCGGATGGCCCTGCCAGGTCGGCGGCATCAGCATGCGGGTCAGGTGCGGGTGGCCGGTGAAGGTGATGCCGTACATGTCCCACACTTCGCGCTCGTACCAGTTGGCGTTGGGCCAGATACGGGTGGCGGTGGGCAGGTTGAGGTCGCGCTCGGACAAGGCGACCTTGATCATCACGTCACTATTACGCTCCAGCGACATCAGGTGGTAGAACACACTGAAGTCGGCGCTCGGCAGGCCGCGGCGATGGGTGCGCAGCCGCTCGTCGACGCCGTGCAGGTCGTAGAGCATCACATAGGGCTTGGGTACCTGACGGAGGAAGGTCAGGACTTCGATCAGTCTTTCGCGCGGGACCCAGAGCACCGGCATGCCGGTACGGGTGGGCTGGACGGTGAAGGTCTCGGCGCCAAAGCGGGAATTCAGTTCGACGACGATATCCTGGTCGTCTGCCTTGTAAGGCGGGATGTACAGAGCGGAGTCTGCAGTCATGGTCTCGGTCGCTTTCGGTCAACGGTGGGGTGAACGCGGCTGGTCTCGGCCGGCCAGCGGGGCTGGCCGGGCGTTCCGGATCACACTTCGTCGGGGCTGCGCAGGTTGGTCACCTGGATGCGCTGCTCGCGTTTCAGGTCTTTCTGGGCCGGCATTTCGGCGCGGTAGACCCCCTGGTCGCCAACGACCCAGGATAGCGGGCGGCGCTCCTGGCCGATGGATTCCTGCAACAGCATCAGGCCTTGCAGGAACGCCTCCGGACGGGGCGGGCAGCCGGGGATGTAGACGTCCACGGGGAGGAACTTGTCGACCCCCTGGACCACCGAATAGATGTCGTACATGCCGCCGGAGTTGGCGCACGAGCCCATGGAAATGACCCACTTGGGTTCGAGCATCTGCTCGTAGAGGCGCTGGATGACCGGGGCCATCTTGATGAAGCAGGTGCCGGCGATGACCATGAAGTCGGCCTGGCGCGGCGACGCCCGGATCACTTCGGCGCCGAAGCGGGCGATATCGTGCGGCGCAGTGAAGGCGGTGGTCATCTCCACGTAGCAGCACGACAGCCCGAAGTTATAGGGCCAGAGCGAGTTCTTGCGACCCCAGTTGACGGTGGAGTTCAGCACATCCTCGAGCTTGCCCATGAAGATGTTCTTGTGAACCTGGCCCTCGACCAGCGGGTCGGCTACGGTTTCCCGTTCGCCTATCGGGTATTGGTCGTTGGCCGCATCGGGATCGATCCGGGTAAGTTTGTATTGCATCGCCAAAGCCTCATTGTTTTAGCTTCGCCTGCCGCTTGCGACGGCTTTCGGGAGCCCAATCGAGCGCACCGATCCGCCAAAGATAGACAAGACCCGCCAACAGAATTGCTATGAAAATGGTTGCCTCGATCAGGCCGGCCCAGCCGCTTTCGCGAACCGACACCGACCAGGCGAAGAGGAAGAGGGCTTCGACGTCGAAGATCACGAAGAGCATCGCGACCAGATAGAATTTTGCCGAGAGACGCAGGCGTGCGCCTCCGGTGGGGACGATCCCGGATTCGAAGGGTTCGTTCTTGCTGCGACCAAATGCCTTGCTGCCAAGCAGGGACGAAACCCCTAGCATGAAGGCGAGAAGGCCAACGACCCCTAGAAGGAAGGCAGCGAATCCCCAGTGATGAGCTGCAAGTTCAGCTGGGTTTGGCATGCTGATACTCCTTCTGTACCGGATATATAAGATCGTGGGTTCTGGGCGCAATGCCCGACTTCTTGTGCAACCCGCTGCGTAGTGAGCTAAGGGTTGTATGTATCTTTCCGATTTTATGCCCAAAGCGCCGGACAAGTAAATTTTTCTAACACAAACAGACGCTTCTCTGCTTTTTCCAGCGCTTTGGTTAATCCCCGAAAGCCTCGTGAATGCTGTCTTTGCGAGAAATGGCGCGGCCTGGCTGGCTTTTGGTCGTATTGCCGCGAAGCGTGGTGGAGGGCTCTTTGCAAGGGTTCAAACGATAATGAATATCGTTTGCAATGTCGCATCCGTATAACTTCGCTACATATATTCTTCGCCGCGTTACTATTGTTTACCCTTTTATTGGTAATTACTCCCGCTCAATCCGTTATTGCATTAAACCGGGAATATTTTCCGGGCCGGGCGCATGGCGGTTTTTCTTCTTTCCGCACCATGGCAACCCGGCTGCGGCGCCGCCTGGGGCTGCGCCCGCGATTCTTCGTGACGGATGCGAAGGCGCTGGGCAAGGTTTGCGGCGGTTCGCTTCGCAGTGCAGATGTAGTCGCTCCGGAGGTGCGCTACCTAGGGGCTGCGGTAGCCTCCCCGCGTTTCTTGCCGACCCAGGCCCAGACCATTTCGCAGGCGATCGGCTGGTTGCCGTTCTCGTCGCTGACCAGCACCGCCACGCGGACCTCGCCCTTGTCCTGTTGCCGAATCTGCTCGATCTGCCCGGCCTCCAGCGTAGCGATGGCGGTCAGGTCGCCCTGGGCGCGCTTGAGATAGTCGATCTTCATGGTCTTGATCAGCGGCAGCTTGTCGTCCGGTACGTTCATTCCGACCAGGAAGCCGCTGGCCGACTCGGCGAGCAAGGCCATCGCCGCGGCATGGATACCTTTTATATGGTTCTGCACCGCTCGACGGTTCTTCAGGCTGAGGATGGCGCGCTCCTGCCCCAGCTCATGGATGCGCACCCTCGCAGTGCCGGCGAAGCGCACCTGGGAACCCAGCAGCAGCGTCAGGCTGCGGCTGCGCCGGCATTCCGGCCAACGCAGGTCGTCGTGGCGCGTCAGAGCAGGCGTCGGCCGTCTTCGCGGGTGATCACCACGGTCGCCGAGCGTGGCCGGCGGCCCGGCCCGTCCGGCCAGGTGCTGAGGAGGTTATCGGCGGTCGAGCCTTCCCCCGGGTGCTGGATGTTGATGAACAGCGTACGGAAATCCGGCGTCGCGGCAATGCCGGTCACCTCGCAACCCAGCGGACCGGTGAGGAAGCGCTTCAGTTCGCCGGTGCGCGGGTCGGCCACCAGCATCTGGTTGTTGCCGAACGGGCCGCTGCTCAACTGACTGCCGCTCATGTCGGTCTGGATCCACAGGCGGCCTTCCGGGTCGAACCAGAGGCCGTCGGGGCTGGCCAGGATATTGTCCTGGTTCAGCGGCTTGCCGTCCGGGCCGCGGCTGTCTTCGCCGGGACCGGCGAGCATGAAGAGGTCCCAGGTGAAGCGTTGCCCGGCATAGTCGCGGCTGCGTTCGCGCCAGCGGATGATATGGCCGTAGGCGTTCTTCACCCGTGGGTTGGCGGCGTCGGCGACGGTGCGCGACGTGTTGTTGGTGAGGGTGAAGTAGACGTCGCCGTTGTCCGGGTTGACCGCGCCCCACTCCGGGCGATCCATCTTGGTCGCGCCGAGGACATCGGCGGCCAGACGGGTGTTGATCAGCACTTCGCCCTGGTCGGCGAAGCTCACCCCGGCCTTGCGACAGGCCGCGCGGAAGTTGCCGTCGGCGATGTCCAGCGGCAGCCACTGGCCGCTGCCATCGGCATTGAAGCGGGCGACGTAGAGGGTGCCTTCGTCGAGCAGGCGAGCATTGCTGCGACCCGGACGGAACCTGTCGCGGCTGACGTACTTGTAGATGTACTCGTTCTGCGAGTCGTCGCCGGAGTAGCAGACTACCTGGCGGCCCGGCTTGACCGGGGCGAAGACCAGGCCTTCGTGGGCGAAGCGGCCGAGAGCGGTGCGCTTGACCGGCACCGATTGCGGGTCGAACGGGTCGATCTCGACGATCCAGCCGAAGTTGTTCGGTTCGTTGCGGTAGTCGTCCTGGGCCTGTTTGCCCTTGCGGGTGGCGTCGAAGCGCTCGAACTCGTCGCCCGCCAGGGTTTCCCAGCCGAAGCGGCTGGTGTTGCGAATGCCGTAGCGGGTCAGTTCGCGTGGCAGTTCGCTGTCCTGGGTGGAGAAATAGCCAACCCAGTTCTCCTCGCAGGTGAGGTAGGTGCCCCAGGGGGTGAAACCGTTGGAGCAGTTGTTGTGAGTGCCGCGGGTGCGGGTGCCGTCCGGACTGTGGCGGGTGCGCAGCAGTTCGTGGCCGCGCGCCGGGCCGGCGATACGCATCGGCGTGGCGGCGGTGATCCGGCGATTGCGTTGCGACGGCACGACATTCCACTCGCCACGCACGTTGCGACGGATCTCCACGACGGAAACGCCATGGGCGTTGATTTCCTTGCGCACTTCATCGGCGACGGTGCGCTTGCCATCGACTACGGTCGGGCCATTGGTGTGCAGCAGCGGCGCGTCGATGTATTCATGGTTGAGCACCAGCAGGCCATGGTTGCTGATGTGTCCGCCGCCGAAGCCGAACTGTGCGTCGATCGGGAAGAAGTGCATGCCGTCGTGGTGCATGCCGATCTGTTCGGCCTGGTCCTGGGCGCTGTTGCCGGCGTCGTCGAGGAAGCCCGGATAACTGCCGCTGATCGGGGTGCCCCAGGGTATGAAGGGCGTCGCCTTGTAGCCGGCGGGCACCCGGATAGTATCGGCACGGCCGCTGGCGATGGCTTCGAAGGGCAAGCGGTTGCGGCGTTTGAAAGGCAAGCCGCGCAGGCCTTCCGCGGCGGGCGCCTGCGCTTCGGCGGGGGCGCCGCTGGCGGGGAGCGCGACGCCGAGGAAGGCGAGGGCGCCGAGCGCCGCGCCGCCGGCCAGGACCTGGCGGCGGCCGAGGCCGGCGATCAGGTCGTTCATGTGCGGATTGTTCGAATGGTTGCTGGGCAACTCGTCGCCATCACCGAACAGGATGGCATCTTTTTTCTCCAGGCTCACGGACGTGCTCCTTGTGGGCTGATCGACGGAGCATTGACGCTAACCGCTGAAAGCGACGGGACGATGACAGGCACCATGATCCGGAAATGAAAAACCCCGGCCGGAGCCGGGGTTTTCGCGAGGCGGGCCGGGCAGATCGTGGCTGCCCGGCTGGCCCCTGTTCCTTAGTGGAACTGGTTCATGGTGTTGTCTTTGCCGCTGGCCTTCAGAGCGGCTTCGCCAGCGAAGTACTCTTTATGGTTGTCGCCGATGTCGGAGCCAGCCATGTTCTGGTGCTTGACGCAAGCGATGCCCTGGCGCAGTTCCTGGCGCTGCACGCCCTTCACGTAGGCCAGCATGCCTTCGTCGGCGAAGTAGCCCTTGGCCAGGTTGTCGGTGGACAGCGCGGCGGTGTGGTAGGTCGGCAGGGTGATCAGGTGGTGGAAGATGCCGGCGTGGGCCGAGCCGTCGCGCTGGAAGGTACGGATCTTCTCGTCGGCGACCTTGGCCAGCTCGGTGTCGTCGTACTCGACGCTCATCAGCTTGTTGCGGTCGTAGGCGGAAACGTCCTTGCCTTCGGCGACGAACGCATCGAACACCTGCTGGCGGAAGTTCAGGGTCCAGTTGAAGGACGGGCTGTTGTTGTAGACCAGCTTGGCGTTCGGAATCACTTCGCGGATGCGATCGACCATCGCCTTGATCTGGCCGACGTGCGGCTTCTCGGTTTCGATCCAGAGCAGGTCGGCGCCGTTCTGCAGCGAGGTGATGCAGTCCAGGACGCAGCGATCTTCGCCGGTGCCCTTGCGGAACTGGAACAGGTTGGAAGCCAGGCGCTTCGGACGCAGCAGCTTGCCTTCGCGCTTGATCACGACGTCGCCGTTGCCCAGCTCGGCCTCGGAGATTTCTTCGCAATCCAGGAAGGAGTTGTACAGGTCGCCCAGGTCGCCCGGCTCGTTGGTCACGGCGATCTGCTTGGTCAGGCCGGCGCCCAGGGAGTCGGTACGGGCGACGATCACGCCATCGTCCACGCCCAGCTCGAGGAAGGCGTAGCGTACGGCATTGATCTTGGCGAGGAAGTCGATGTGCGGAACGGTGACCTTGCCGTCCTGGTGGCCGCACTGCTTCTCGTCGGACACCTGGTTCTCGATCTGGATGCAGCAGGCGCCGGCTTCGATCATCTTCTTGGCCAGCAGGTAGGTTGCCTCGGCGTTGCCGAAGCCGGCGTCGATGTCGGCGATGATCGGCACCACGTGGGTTTCGAAGTTGTCGATCTGGGCCAGCAGCTCGGCTTCCTTGGCCTTGTCGCCAGCGGCGCGGGCAGCGTCCAGACCGGTGAACAGCAGGTCCAGCTCGCGGGCGTCAGCCTGGCGCAGGAAGGTGTACAGCTCTTCGATCAGGCCGGAAACCGCGGTTTTCTCGTGCATGGACTGGTCCGGCAGCGGGCCGAAGTCGGAGCGCAGCGCGGCGACCATCCATCCGGACAGGTAGAGGTAGCGCTTGTTGGTGGTCTTCAGGTGCTTCTTGATCGAGATCAGCTTCTGCTGCCCGATGAAGCCGTGCCAGCAACCCAGCGACTGGGTGTAGACGGAGGAGTCCGCATCGTATTCGGCCATGTCCTTGCGCATGATGGCCGCGGTGTACTTGGCGATATCCAGGCCGGTCTTGAAGCGGTTCTGGATACGCATGCGAGCTGCGTACTCGGGGTTGATCGCGCTCCAGCTGCTGCCGTTCTTCTCTTTCAGCGCGGCAACTGCCTTGATCTCGTTCTGATATGCGGACATGGTCAATCCTTCAAGAAATGTATTGGTTGAGCACCGACTGACCCACTCAAAACCTGCTGGTGAAGGTTGTCTTGCGGGTGGCTCACCGCTGCATGGCGAGAGAATGACCGTGGCGAAGAATGACGCCGAGGAGGGGGTGGAGACGAACAGTTCGCGGACCGTGCTTCTCGACTGGATCAAGTGCCGTTCGGCTCGTGGTTGCCGGTGGGCGACTCGCTGTCGAGTCTTTCGATCTGGCTGATACGTAAACGCTTCCCCGTCCCTCAGGACAACTTCGTTCCAGTCGCAATCTCGTCAAGCCGCCTTGTGGGCAGATCAACACGGTGGAGGCCGAGGGCGTATCGGCGCAGGCACCGGGAGCTCGTCGTTTCAGAGCCCCTGATTAGCGGGAGCGGGGCCATCATGCTCTGGAAAAAATCCGTCGTCAAACGTTTTGTAGTGTTTTTTCAAGACTACTACACGAAGGTCTAAGAGTGACCGGATAGTCTTGTCTGGTCGAGATATTTCCGTTTGCATCGAAAATGCCCGCAAAAGCCCGCGCCCCGCGGCTTTGCCGGAGCGGGAGGCAAATTGCGCTGGAAAGAGCGCCGTCGGTCAGTCGAGGGTTTCGACTTTCAGGCGCAGGCTGGTGTCGTCGCGTCCCTGGGTCGAGTAGCGACGCACGAAGCCGCGCTGGTCGGCTTGGTTCTGTTCGCTGACGCCGCCCAGGGTGATCCACTCGCCGAGCTTGCCGCTGACCCGGGTGTCGGTGCTCTGGGTATCGATGACGCCGGGATGGCTCTGGCTGAGGCGGTCGTTGCTGGAGCTGATGGTGACGTGCACCAGGTTGCCGGTCAGCGTCGCGGTGACGTAGAAGCCGCGGTTGACGTTGCGGTATTCGGTCTGGCTGTAGATCTGCCCGTAGGGACCGGTAGCGGTGCTGGTGATGGGGACGCTCTGGCCGACCTGGATCAGCGCCGGGTAGCCCTCGGTGGCCTGGACCTGCTGGCTACCGCCGGAACGGCTGTCGGTGGAGCGACGGATGATGCGGACTCGATCCTTGCCGTTGACCTCGCCGCGGCCGCTCTGGATCTCGATGTTGCCGGCGCTGGCCGAACCATCCACCGAATAGCCGCGGCTGTCCTGTTGCAGGTTCTCGCTGGTATCCACGGTGATCAGCAGGCGATGCGGGCGCGAGTCGATCTGCTGCAGGACCGATTGCAACTCGCGGATCTTCGCCGGCTCGGCATTGACGATCAACTGGTTGCCATAGGCGGTGACCTTGCCTTCGCTGCCGATGACCGACTGGGCCACCGCCATCACGTCGTCGGCGGTGCGGTAGTTGAGCGGGATCACTTCGGTGCGCGGGGCGGCCGAGGCGCCGAGAACGACCGTCGCCAGCAGCGAGGAGAGCAGGGTGGGGCGCAACAGGGTCACAGGAGGAAGCTCCGCAGGTCCGGGTCGGAAAGGCTGGTGTCCCAGGCCTGCTCGAAGCGGGCCTGGAGTTGACGCACCCGCCCGGCGGCACGGTAGCAGGCGTAGCCCGCCGGTTGCACCGGTTTCGGGCGCAGCAGCAGGCCCTGATCGTCGGCCAGGAGGAAGGCGTCGTCCTCTTTAGGGTAGTCCGGGTTGAGGCGGCGGATCAGGCAGTTGCTCGACAGGCGGCGCGAAAGGTTGATCAGGCGGTGGCCGTTGCGCACGGCCTGGGCGCTGTCGCCAACGAGGATACGCAGGCGATTGCGTGGATTGGCCAGGAGAAAACGGGTGCAGGCTTCCTGGATGCTGCTGTGGTGATAGAGCCAGCTTTCCAGGTCGGGACTGTGCAGGCAGAGCGAGCGGCGGGCCTGCTGCAGGAGGGCCAGGGCATGGGCGCGGGCTTCCTGCGGATGCTCGAAACGCTCCAGCGGCTCATGTTCGCCGAGGCGGAATGGCGCCGGTTCCCAGCGTTCCGCAGGCAGCGCGGCGCTGGCCGGGTTGCGTACCGCAAAGCGCCCCGGAGAACTGAATTCGATGGCCGGCAGGTCGGCCGGCGAGGTCTCCGGGGCGTCGCTCATCGGGCCTCAGTCGCTGTCGCGAACCATGTCGACATGGGGCAGGCCGGCGTCGAGGAACTCGCCGCTGTCGACCTTGAAGCCCAGTCGCTCGTAGAAGGGTATGGCATAGACCTGCGCGGTCAGCAGTTGGCGCTTCAGGCCGCGTCGCTCGGCTTCCTCGATGGCTGCGCGCATCAGCGCGTCGCCGACCTTCAGGCCGCGCCAGTCCTTGAGTACCGAGACCCTGCCGATGTGCCCGTCGCCCAGCAGGCGCGCGGTGCCGATCGCGTATTCGCCTTCATAGGCGAGAAAATGCACGGCTTCGTCGTCTTCGGCGTCCCACTCCAGTTCCGGCGGAACCGACTGTTCGGCAATGAAGACCGCTTCGCGGATGCGGCGCAGCTCGGCATTGTCCTTCTGCCAGTCGGCTACGCGTACGCGGATCTTATTCATCTGCAAACTCCAAACTGCCCTGTTTGACCAACTCCGCCAGCAGCTTACGCGCATCGTCATCGGCCAGCCATTGGCCGAGGTTTTCCAGATGCAACGCATCGGCCGAGCAGACCAGCTTCAGCAGTTCCTTGAGCTGGCCGGGCAGGAGTACGCTCTGGCCGCTGGCGAACAGTACCAGACCGATGTCGATCTCGCTCCAGGCCAGGCGGGCGCTGGGGTTGCGCACCAGCAGCGCGCCGTCCTCGAGGGCGCCGAACAGCTCCTCTTCGGGGATTTCCTCGCCGACAACCAGTTCGGGATAGCGTGGCTCGGTCATGAACTGGCCGAACCAGGTCAGCAGCAGGCGCTTGTCGCTCATGTGCTCCTGGATCAGGCCCTGCAGGCGCTCCAGGGCGTCGCGCTGGATCTGGTGCGGATCGTCGCCTACCGGTTGCAGGCCGGCATCGGTGTAGCGCTCCTCGTCGGAGAGGAACTGGCCGAGGAAGTCGGTGAAATGGGTCAGCACTTCGGCGGCGCTGGGCGCGCGGAAGCCGATCGAGTAGGTCATGCACTCGTCTTCGGCGATGCCGTAGTGGGCGAGGCGCGGTGGTAGGTAGAGCATGTCGCCGGGCTCCAGGACCCACTCGTCGCTCTGTTCGAAGTCGGCGAGGATGCGCAGGTCGGCGTGCTCGCGCAGCGGGCTGTCGCTGCTGCACATCTGTCCGACTTTCCAGCGCCGGCGTCCGTGGCCCTGAAGCAGGAATACGTCGTAGTTGTCGAAGTGCGGACCGACGCCGCCGCCGGGAGCGGCGTAGCTGATCATCACGTCGTCGATCCGCCAGCTGGGCAGGAAGCGGAATTGCTCCAGCAGTTGGGCGACTTCTGGGACGAACTGGTCGACCGCCTGCACCAGCAGGGTCCAGTCCTGTTCCGGCAGGTGCTGGTAGTCCTCCTCCTGGAAGGGGCCACGGCGCATTTCCCACGGGGTTTTCCCGTGCTCGAGGACGATGCGCGACTCCACCGATTCCTCCAGCGACAGCCCGGCCAGTTCGTCGGCGGACAGGGGGCTTTCGAAGTCCGGGATCGCCTGGCGGACCAGCAGCGGTTTGCGCTGCCAGTAGTCGCGGAGGAATTCGGCAGCGGTCAGTCCGCCCAGAAGTTGCAGGGGAGTATCAGCATTCATGGTTAAGTCCTTGAAACAAAAACGCCCGGCGCAGCCGGGCGTGCAAAAGGGTTGCGTGCTCAGATGCGCTTGGCCTGGGCGGCGGCATTGCCGACGTAGCCGGCCGGGGTCAGCTTCTTCAGCTCGACCTTGGCCTCGGCGGGAATCGCCAGCTCTTCGATGAAAGTCTGCAAGGCATCGGCGCTGATGCCTTTGCCGCGGGTCAGTTCCTTCAGCTTCTCGTAGGGGTTTTCCACGCCATAGCGACGCATCACGGTCTGCACCGGCTCGGCGAGGACTTCCCAGCAGGCGTCCAGGTCCTCGGCGATGCGCTGGGCGTTCAGCTCGAGCTTGCCGATGCCCTTCAGGCTGGCCTCGTAGGCGATGACGCTATGGGCGATGCCGACACCGAGGTTGCGCAGTACGGTGGAGTCGGTCAGGTCGCGCTGCCAGCGCGAGATCGGCAGCTTGCTGGCCAGGTGCTGGAACAGCGCGTTGGCGATGCCGAGGTTGCCCTCGGAGTTCTCGAAGTCGATCGGGTTGACCTTGTGCGGCATGGTCGAGGAGCCGATCTCGCCGGCCACGGTCTTCTGCTTGAAATAGCCGAGGGAGATGTAGCCCCAGACGTCGCGGTCGAAGTCGATGAGGATGGTGTTGAAGCGGGCGATCGCATCGAACAGCTCGGCGATGTAGTCGTGCGGCTCGATCTGGGTGGTATAGGGGTTGAAGGTCAGGCCGAGGTCGCCTTCGATGAACTGGCGGGCGTTGGCTTCCCAGTCGACTTCGGGATAGGCGGACAGGTGGGCGTTGTAGTTACCCACGGCGCCGTTGATCTTGCCCAGCAACTCAATGCCGGCGACCTGCTTGATCTGCCGCTCCAGGCGGTAGACGACGTTGGCCAGTTCCTTGCCCAGGGTGGTCGGCGAGGCGGGCTGACCGTGGGTGCGGGAGAGCATCGGCACGTCGGCGAATTTCACCGCCAGTTCGCGGATGGCCTCGGCGATCTGGCGCATCAGCGGCAGCAGCACGCTGTCGCGACCCTCGCGGAGCATCAGGGCGTGGGACAGGTTGTTGATGTCCTCGGAGGTGCAGGCGAAGTGGATGAACTCGCTGACCGCGGCCAGCTCCGGGAGCTTGGCGGCCTGTTCCTTGAGCAGGTATTCCACGGCTTTCACGTCGTGGTTGGTGGTGCGCTCGATTTCCTTGATGCGTTCGGCGTGTTCCAGCTGGAAGTCGCTGGCCAGGTTGTCGAGCAGGGCGTTGGCTTCGGCGGAGAACGGCGCGACCTCGGGAATCCCGGCGTGGGCGGCGAGGCGCTGCAGCCAGCGGACTTCCACCATGACGCGGAAACGGATCAGGCCGTATTCGCTGAAGATCGGACGCAGGCTGCTGGTTTTGCCGGCATAGCGGCCATCGACGGGGGATACCGCGGTGAGCGAGGAAAGCTGCATGAGACGTTCTCGTGGCTGGAAGTCAACGAAAAAGGGGCGCATATCATACATGAAAGGTGCGCCCCGGTGGGGCATTCAGCGGGGCCTTTCGGCGGGGCGGTTGCCCAGCAGGGGGATCAGGCTGGCGGCGAAGATCAGGGCGGCGCCGAACAGCGACGTGTGGCTGGGCAGTTCGTCCCAGCGCAGCCAGGCGATCACCCCGGCGAAAACGATGGCCATGTAGGCGATCGGTCCGATCACTCCCGGGGAGGCCAGGGCATAGGCCTGCGACATGGTCAGTTGGCCGAGGCTGGCGAACAGTCCGGCGCCGAGCAGCAGGAGCAGTTCCTGGCCGTTCAGCGGCTGCCAGGCCCAGGCCAGCGGCACGGCGGAGAACAGGGTGCCGAACAGGGCGAAGTAGAACACGATGCGATAGGCCGGCTCGCTGTCGCTCATTTCGCGGATCGAGACGAAGGCACAGGCGGCCATCAGGCTGGAAGCGATGCCGACCAGGGCGATCGGCGCCACTACCGCGCCGCTGGGCCTGGCCACCAGCAGCACGCCGAGGAAGCCGACCAGGGTGGCGACCATCATGCGGCGGGTCAGCGCCTCCTTGATCCACAGGTGTGCGATCAGCGGCGTGAACACCGGCGCGGCATAGCTGAACAGCATGGCGTCGGTCAGCGGCAGGTGGGCGAGGGCGTAGAAGTAGCAATACATGCCGCCCAGGCCGTAGGTGGTGCGCAGCAGGTGCGATAGCGGGCGGCGGGTGCGTAGCGGGCCGATGCCGCGAGTCAGCGCCAGGGGCAGGAAGAACAGCACGCCGACGAGGTTGCGGAAGAGCACCACGGTTTCGTTGTTGACGGTGCTGGAGGCCTCGCGGATCAGGCCGCCCATCAGGGCGAAGAACAGCGCCGAAAGAGCCAGCATGGCGGCGCCCTGGGTCGGGCTGTTGCGCCGTTGCGGCTGGCTCCCGGCCATGGCCATGGCTAGCCGCGCAGCAGGGGATAGAGTTCGTTGAGCAGCCGGCGCCGGCTGAACACCATCTGCCAGCGGCTGCCGCCCAGTTGCCGCCAGAGCCGCGCCGAGCGGATGCCGGCGAGCAGCAGGGCGCGGATCCGCGCGGCGTTGCTGCTGACCTGCAGGTGGCGCATGTCGCCGTGTACCTGGATACGCTGGCGGAAGGTGCTGAGGGTGTCCTGGTAGATACTGGCGAACGAGGCGATGACGTTCTCGTGGACCAGGCCGAAGTGTTGGACCTGCTGTTCGACCTGGTCGAGGCGCTGGCCGATCAGGTCGAGCATGTCGCCGCGCTTGTCCAGTTGCCGTTCCAGGGTCAGCATCGCCAGGGCGTAGCGCAGCGGTTCGCGCTGCAGGCTGCCGGGCTTGCGCTCCAGGGCGCTGGCCAGGGACTTGAAGCCGTCGCGCAGGTTGAGGCTGTCGCCACCGTAGACGTCCAGGGTGCTGGCCGGGTTGCGCGCCAGCAGGCTGCCGAGCATGCAGCCCAACGGGGCTTCGCTGATCTGTCCGGTGCGTGCCAGCTTGTCGACCAGGGCTGCGGATTCGAAGACGGCGCCGAGGGCAATCAGTTGCTGTCGCGGATCGCTCACGGGCGTCCTCCGAAATCCCAGGCTTCCGCCGTTTCGATCACGCCGCCGCCGAGGCAGACGTCGCCGTCGTAGAACACCACCGATTGCCCCGGGGTCACTGCGCGCTGCGGTTCGTCGAACACCGCGCGGTAGCCTTCGGCGGTTTTCTCCAGGACGCAGTCCTGGTCGCTCTGCCGGTAGCGCACCTTGGCCCGCAGGCGGCGCGGCCGCTCCAGTTCGACCGGGTTGACCCAGTAGATCCGCGAGGCCAGCAGCGCGCGGGAGAACAGCAGCGGGTGGTCGTTGCCCTGGCCGACCAGCAGCACGTTGCGTTGCAGGTCCTTGCCGAGTACGTACCAGGGATCGTCGCCGGCTTCCTTGAGACCGCCGATGCCGAGGCCCTGGCGCTGGCCGATGGTGTGGTACATCAGGCCGCTGTGGCGACCGATGACCTTGCCTTCGGTGGTCTCGATGTCGCCCGGCTGGGCCGGCAGGTACTGCTTGAGGAAATCGGTGAAGCGTCGCTCGCCAATGAAGCAGATGCCCGTGGAGTCCTTCTTCTTCGCCGTGGCGAGGCCGTGCTTCTCGGCGATGGCGCGGACTTCCGGCTTCTCCAGTTCGCCGACGGGGAACAGGCTGCGGGCGATCTGCTCGCCGCCCACCGCGTGCAGGAAGTAGCTCTGGTCCTTGTTCGGGTCCAGGCCCTTGAGCAGTTCGGTGCGCCCGTCGCGGTCGCGGCGCCGCACATAGTGGCCGGTGGCGATCAGGTCCGCGCCAAGCATCAGCGCGTAGTCGAGGAACGCCTTGAACTTGATTTCGCGGTTGCAGAGGATGTCCGGGTTCGGCGTACGGCCGGCCTTGTACTCGGCAAGGAAATGCTCGAACACATTATCCCAGTATTCCGCGGCGAAGTTCGCCGTGTGCAGCTTGATGCCGATCCGGTCGCAGACGGCCTGGGCGTCGGCCAGGTCCTCGCGGGCGGTACAGTATTCGGTGCCGTCGTCCTCGTCCCAGTTCTTCATGAACAGGCCTTCGACCTGATAGCCCTGCTGCAACAGGAGCAGGGCGGAGACGGACGAGTCGACGCCGCCGGACATGCCGACGATCACGCGCTCGCGGCGTGGGGTGGGGGCGGATTCAGACATAGCGATCAGGCGTCACGGGCGAATTCGTAAAACGCGGATTCTATCAGGCCTGGGGCAGGGAGGGCGACACGTGGGTGTCGCGGATCAGCGCCAGGGGATAGCGGCCGCCGGCCAGGTAGTCGTCGATGCAGCGCAGCACCAGGTGGCTGCGCCAGCGCTGCGGCTGGGCGGCCAGTTCGTCGCGGGTCAGCCAGCGCGGGCCGATGATGCCGTCGTCGAGGACGCGTTCGGAATGGTGGCGCACGGGGCGGGCGGCGAAGCATACGCGCTGGTAGGTGACGCCGTTGGACGGGGCGGTGTACAGGTAGATGCCGGTGACGGCGCTCAGCTCGACCTCCCAGCCGGTTTCCTCGAGGGTTTCGCGCAGGGCGGCCTCGAGCAGGCTTTCGGCGGGCTCCAGGTGCCCGGCGGGCTGGTTCAGCACCTCGCGGCCGTCGGCCTGTTCCTCGACCAGCAGGAAGCGGCCCTGGTCCTCGACGATGGTCGCTACGGTGACATGGGGATGCCAGCTCATGGATGTCTCCTCGGTACGGAAAAGGCCTCGATAAAAAGAAACCCCGAGCGTAGGCCCGGGGTTTCTGCTTCGTCAGCGTGACGCCATCAGGCCAGGCTGTCGATCGCCGCGTTGAAGGTGGCGCTGGGGCGCATCACCTTGCTGGTCAGCTCCGGGTTGGAGCGATAGTAGCCGCCGATCTCGGCCGGCTTGCCCTGGACCGCATTGAGTTCGGCGACGATGGTCGCTTCCTGCTCGGTCAGGACCTTGGCCAGCGGCGCGAAGTGCGCTTTCAGCTCGGCGTCTTCGTCCTGGGCGGCCAGGGCCTGGGCCCAGTACATCGCCAGGTAGAAGTGGCTGCCGCGGTTGTCGATGTCGCCGACCTTGCGCGACGGCGACTTGTTGTTGTCCAGCAGCTTGCCGGTGGCTTCGTCCAGCGCCTTGCCGAGCAGCTTGGCCTTGGCGTTACCGGTCTTGATCCCGGTTTCCTCCAGGGACACGGCCAGGGCCAGGAACTCGCCCAGGGAGTCCCAGCGCAGGTAGTTCTCTTCCACCAGTTGCTGGACGTGCTTGGGTGCCGAGCCGCCGGCGCCGGTTTCGTACATGCCGCCGCCCGCCATCAGCGGAACGATGGAGAGCATCTTGGCCGAGGTGCCCAGTTCCATGATCGGGAACAGGTCGGTCAGGTAGTCGCGCAGGACGTTGCCGGTCACCGAGATGGTGTCCTTGCCGCGGATCAGGCGTTCCATGCTGACGCGAATGGCCTCGTTGTAGCCCATGATGCTGATGTCGAGACCGGTCAGATCGTGGTCCTTGAGGTACAGCTCGACCTTCTTGCGCAGTTCGCGGTCGTGGGCGCGCTCCGGGTCCAGCCAGAAGATCGCCGGGGTATCGGACTGGCGGGCGCGGGTGACGGCCAGCTTGACCCAGTCGCGGATCGGTGCGTCCTTGGTCTGGCAGGCGCGCCAGATGTCGCCGGTCTCCACTTCGTGCTGCATCAGCACGCTGCCGTCGGCCAGGACCACGCGCATGGTGCCGTCGGCGGTCATTTCGAAGGTCTTGTCGTGGGAGCCGTATTCCTCGGCCTTCTGCGCCATCAGGCCGACGTTCGGCACGCTGCCCATGGTGGTCGGGTCGAAGGCGCCGTTGGTCTTGCAGAAGTTGATCATCTCCTGGTAGATGCGGGCGTAGGTGCTTTCCGGCATTACCGCCTTGGTGTCTTTCTGCTTGCCGTCCTTGCCCCACATCTGGCCGGAGTTGCGGATCATCGCCGGCATCGAGGCGTCGACGATGACATCGCTCGGAATGTGCAGGTTGGTGATGCCCTTCACGGAGTCGACCATCGCCATTTCCGGGCGGTGGCTGTACACCTCGTGGATGTCGTGGAGGATCTCTTCCTGCTGGGAGGCGGGCAGCGACTTGATCTTGTCGTAGACGCTGGAGATGCCGTTGTTCGGGTTCACGCCTAGCTCTTCGAAGAGTTGGCCCCACTTGTCGAAGACGTCCTTGTAGTAGACGCTCACCGCATGCCCGAAGACGATCGGGTGGGAAATCTTCATCATGGTCGCCTTGACGTGCAGGGACCACATGACGCCGGTTTCCTTGCAGTCCTGCAGGGTCTTCTCGAAGAAGTCGCGCAGCTTGCCGCAGCTCATGAACATGCTGTCGAGCACTTCGCCTTCCTGCAGGCTCAGTTGCTTCTTGACCTCGACCTTGCCGTCCTTGCCGACGAACTCGATGCGCACGTCACCGGCCTTGGCCATGGTGATGGACTGTTCGCTGGAGAAGAAGTCGCCGCCGCGCATGTAGTCGGCGTGGGAGCGCGAAGCCATGCTCCACTTGCCCATGGAGTGCGGGTGCTTGCGGGCGTAGGCCTTCACCGCGGCAGGCGCGCGGCGGTCGGAATTGCCTTCGCGCAGGACCGGGTTCACGGCGCTGCCGAGGATCTTCGCGTAGCGTGCGCGAACCTCTCTCTCTTCGTCGGTCTGCGGGTCTTCCGGGAAGTCGGGAACCTTGTAGCCCAGGCCCTGCAACTCGGCGATCGCGCCTTTCAGCTGGGGCACCGAGGCGCTGATGTTGGGCAGCTTGATGATATTGGCGTCGGGCGAGGTGGCCAGGACCGCCAGGCGGGCGAGGTCGTCTTCGATACGCTGGTCGGCTTCGAGGCGGTCGGCGAAGTTGGCCAGGATGCGTCCTGCAAGAGAGATGTCGCTGGTCTCGACGTCGATGCCGGCGGAAGCGGCAAAGGCCTTGACGATGGGGAGGAGCGAGTAGGTGGCGAGCGCGGGTGCTTCGTCGGTGAAGGTGTAGGTGATCTTCGAGCGGATGGACATCTACGGTAACTCTCTTTTTTGCTGGGCGCGCACAGAGTCTCGATACGCGTTGGTGGACGCGATGCCTTCGCTCAACATCGGGTTGAATCGAAATCGAGATATGCCGCGGGATATAGGGGCGCCAGTAGAGCGTTGTACGGCGGGTTCATGGTGGCGAACCCGCCGCTGCGAGGGGAGAGGGTCTGGTCCCAGACTGCTCGGACCTCGATGACTGCGAAGTCATGGCGCGCAGTATACCACCCTCTCGCCGAGCTGATGCGCCCGCCTGTTTAGACTAAGGAAGATGTGGTTTCCGGGCGGACAACTGGGCTACCCTAGAAGGCTGCAACAGGGTTTTAACCACAACACGGAGTTCAGCATGGGATACCAAAAGATCCAGGTGCCGGCGACCGGTGACAAAATCACTGTGAATGCCGACATGTCCTTGAGCGTACCGAAGAACCCGATCATCCCGTTCATCGAGGGTGATGGCATCGGCGTCGATATCAGCCCGGTCATGATCAAGGTTGTCGACGCTGCAGTGGAAAAAGCATACAAGGGCGAGCGCAAGATCGCCTGGATGGAAGTCTACGCCGGCGAGAAGGCCACCCAGGTGTATGACCAGGACACCTGGCTGCCCCAGGAAACCCTGGACGCCGTGCGTGACTACGTGGTTTCCATCAAGGGCCCGCTGACCACCCCGGTCGGTGGCGGCATCCGTTCCCTGAACGTGGCCCTGCGCCAGCAACTCGATCTCTACGTCTGCCAGCGCCCGGTACGCTGGTTCGAAGGCGTGCCCAGCCCGGTCAAGAAGCCCGGTGACGTGGACATGGTGATCTTCCGCGAGAACTCCGAGGACATCTATGCCGGCGTCGAGTGGAAGGCCGGTTCGCCGGAAGCGGAGAAGGTCATCAAGTTCCTCACCGAGGAAATGGGCGTCAAGAAGATCCGCTTCACCGAGAACTGCGGCATCGGCATCAAGCCGGTTTCCCAGGAAGGCACCAAGCGCCTGGTGCGCAAGGCCCTGCAATACGCCGTCGACAACGACCGCAGTTCGGTGACCCTGGTGCACAAGGGCAACATCATGAAGTTCACCGAGGGTGCCTTCAAGGATTGGGGCTACGAAGTCGCGCGCGATGAATTCGGCGCCGAGCTGCTGGACGGCGGTCCGTGGATGCAGTTCAAGAATCCGAAGACCGGCAAGAACGTCGTGGTCAAGGACGTGATCGCCGACGCCATGTTGCAGCAGATCCTGCTGCGCCCCGCCGAGTACGACGTGATCGCCACCCTGAACCTGAACGGCGACTATCTCTCCGATGCCCTGGCGGCCGAGGTCGGAGGCATCGGCATCGCGCCCGGCGCCAACCTGTCCGATTCGGTGGCCATGTTCGAGGCGACCCACGGCACCGCGCCGAAGTACGCCGGCCAGGACAAGGTCAACCCGGGTTCGCTGATTCTCTCCGCGGAGATGATGCTGCGCCACATGGGTTGGACCGAGGCGGCCGACCTGATCATCAAGGGCACCAACGGGGCGATCGCCGCCAAGACCGTGACCTACGACTTCGAACGCCTGATGGACGGCGCGACCCTGCTGTCCTGCTCGGAGTTCGGCGACGCGATGATCGCCAAGATGTAGGAAGGGCTAGCGCCCGAACGAGAAAAAGGCCGGTTCGCACCGGCCTTTTTCATTTCCGCATCCGCGCTGGGGTCAGGCTTCGATGGGCATCGCCTGAGGCTCCTCCTGCGGGGCGGGGGCGGAGGAGGGGGCGGAGGAGGGGGCGGCGGTTGTCGCGGTGGCGGGGCTGATGTTGATGGCATGCAGTCCCTTCGGTCCCTGGATGATCTCGAAATTGACCGGCTGGCCCGCCTTGAGTGTCTTGTAACCGTCCATCTGAATGGCCGAGTAATGGGCGAACAGGTCCTCATCTCGGCCCTCGGCCAGGATGAACCCGTAGCCCTTGGCGTTGTTGAACCACTTGACCTTACCGCTGAGCATGCTCATATCCCTCTGCAAAGGACTCCAACGCTGGAGTATCATCCACTACGATCCCGCGTCCGACCTGGGTCGAGACGGGTGCGGAACCCCTGATACCCTGTAGGGGTATTCCATTGTTTGTAACACCCTTTTGCAGTTAGTCAAGGCGCTGAACCATACGCCTGAGAAACGGATCAACATCATGTCGGTCCATAACTTTCCAGAAAGGCAAAGCTTTTTTTCCTCATGCATGCACCTAGCCAGATTCGACTAACATTCAATCAGGACCATCCCGAGCCTCATGAACACGAGGACGAAGGGGCGGGGCTCGCGGTACAGGAGTCGAAGCCTGTATTACAGCCGCCACCGTTGTATAAGGTGGTACTGTTCAACGACGATTACACGCCGATGGACTTTGTTGTTGAAGTGCTGGAAGTGTTCTTCAACATGGACCGGGAAAAAGCCACCAAGATCATGTTGACGGTACATACTCAGGGTAAGGCGGTCTGCGGCTTGTTTACCCGGGACGTGGCCGAAACCAAGGCGATGCAGGTCAATCAGTATGCGCGGGAGAGCCAGCATCCATTGCTCTGCGAGATAGAGAAAGACAGTTGATCGGATGTTTGGGAGCGAGGTGAAGCCATGTTGAATCGAGAGCTCGAAGTCACCCTCAATCTCGCCTTCAAGGAGGCGAGGGCCAAACGCCATGAATTCATGACGGTTGAGCACCTGCTGCTGGCCTTGCTGGACAATGAGGCGGCGGCAACGGTATTGCGTGCGTGCGGTGCCAACCTGGACAAGCTGCGGCGCGACCTGCAGGAATTCATCGATTCCACCACGCCGCTGATCCCGCAGCACGACGACGAGCGCGAAACCCAGCCGACGCTGGGCTTCCAGCGCGTCCTGCAGCGTGCGGTGTTCCACGTGCAGAGTTCCGGCAAGCGCGAAGTGACCGGGGCCAATGTCCTGGTGGCGATTTTCAGCGAACAGGAAAGCCAGGCGGTGTTCCTGCTCAAGCAGCAGAGCATCGCGCGTATCGATGTGGTGAACTACATCGCCCATGGTATCTCCAAGGTGCCCGGGCATGCCGAACATCCGCAGGATGGGGAGCAGGATATGCAGGATGAGGAAGGTGGCGAGTCGGCCACGTCCAACCATCCGCTGGACGCCTATGCCAGCAACCTCAACGAATTGGCTCGCCAGGGGCGGATCGACCCGCTGGTGGGGCGCGAGCATGAAGTCGAGCGGGTGGCGCAGATCCTTGCCCGCCGGCGCAAGAACAACCCGCTGCTGGTAGGCGAGGCGGGGGTCGGCAAGACGGCCATCGCCGAGGGCCTGGCCAAACGCATCGTCGATGGCCAGGTGCCGGACCTGCTGGCCGACAGCGTGGTCTACTCCCTCGACCTGGGTGCCTTGCTCGCGGGTACCAAGTACCGCGGCGACTTCGAGAAGCGCTTCAAGGCCTTGCTCAACGAGTTGCGCAAGCGCCCGCACGCGGTGCTGTTCATCGACGAGATCCATACCATCATCGGCGCCGGTGCGGCATCCGGCGGGGTAATGGACGCCTCCAACCTGCTCAAGCCGGTTCTGTCCTCGGGCGAGATCCGCTGCATCGGCTCGACCACCTTCCAGGAGTTCCGCGGCATCTTCGAGAAGGACCGGGCCTTGGCGCGGCGCTTCCAGAAGGTCGACGTGACCGAGCCGTCGGTGGAAGACACCTATGGCATCCTCAAGGGCCTCAAGGGGCGCTTCGAGCAGCATCACCACATCGAGTACAGCGACGAGGCGCTGCGCGCCGCGGCCGAGCTGGCGGCGCGCTACATCAACGACCGGCACATGCCGGACAAGGCCATCGACGTCATCGACGAGGCGGGCGCCTACCAGCGCCTGCAGCCGGAAGAGAAGCGCGTGAAGCGCATCGAGGTGGCGCAGGTCGAGGATATCGTGGCGAAGATTGCGCGGATCCCGCCGAAACACGTCACCACCTCCGACAAGGAGTTGCTGCGCAACCTCGAACGCGACCTCAAGCTGACCGTGTTCGGCCAGGACGACGCCATCGAGTCGCTGTCCACGGCGATCAAGCTGTCCCGGGCCGGGCTCAAGGCGCCGGACAAGCCGGTCGGCTCGTTCCTCTTCGCCGGTCCCACCGGCGTGGGCAAGACCGAGGTGGCGCGGCAGTTGGCGAAGGCCTTGGGCGTGGAGCTGGTGCGCTTCGACATGTCCGAGTACATGGAGCGGCATACCGTGTCGCGGCTGATCGGTGCGCCTCCGGGCTACGTCGGCTTCGACCAGGGCGGCCTGCTCACCGAGGCGATCACCAAGACCCCGCACTGCGTATTGCTGCTCGACGAGATCGAGAAGGCCCACCCGGAGGTCTTCAACCTGCTGCTGCAGGTGATGGACCATGGCACCTTGACCGATAACAACGGGCGCAAGGCGGACTTCCGCAACATCATCCTGATCATGACCACCAACGCCGGCGCGGAAGTGGCGGCGCGCGCGTCGATCGGCTTCAACCAGCAGGATCACACCACCGATGCGATGGAGGTGATCAAGAAGAGCTTCACCCCGGAGTTCCGCAACCGCCTGGATACCATCATCCAGTTCGGCCGCCTGAGCACCGAGACGATCAAGAGCGTGGTCGACAAGTTCCTCACCGAGCTGCAGGCGCAGCTGGAGGACAAGCGCGTCCAGCTCGAGGTCAGCGATGCGGCGCGCGGCTGGCTGGCGGAGAAGGGCTACGACGTGCAGATGGGGGCGCGACCGATGGCGCGGCTTATCCAGGACAAGATCAAGCGGCCGTTGGCCGAGGAGATCCTGTTCGGCGAACTGGCCGAGCATGGCGGCCTGGTACATGTCGACCTGAAGGGCGACGAGCTGGCCTTCGAGTTCGAGATTACGGCGGCGGAGCCCGCCTGATCCGAGCGCGGCAACGAAAACGCCCGGCAGATGCCGGGCGTTTTCTTTTGCAATCGGCGAGCCGCAGCGGCTCGTGTCGACTCAGCGGGCGCGGTAGGTGATGCGGCCCTTGCTCAGGTCGTAGGGCGTCAGTTCCACGCGGACCTTGTCGCCGGTGAGGATGCGGATGTAGTTCTTGCGCATTTTGCCGGAGATGTGCGCGGTGACGACGTGCCCATTTTCCAACTCCACACGGAACATGGTGTTGGGCAGGGTGTCGACGACAGTACCTTCCATTTCGAAGCTGTCTTCTTTCGACATGCAGTAGAGCCCTCGGTATCTATGGGTGGCCCTTTCAATGAGAGGTGGGCCGTGAAAAGCGGCGTGCATTGTGCCAGAAAATCGACAATAGCGCCACACGGCTATCAGGTGAGGGCGACCCAGCGCTGGTTGACGAACAGTTCGATGGGGCGGTACTGGGTCTTGTAGTTCATCTTGCGGCAATTCTTGATCCAGTAGCCCAGGTAGACGGCCTGCAGGCCCAGGCGTTCGGTCTCGGCGATTTGCCAGAGGATCGCGTAGCGTCCCAGGCTGCGCTGCTCTTCGTCGGGATCGTAGAACGTATAGACGGCCGAGAGTCCGTTCGGCAGCACGTCCGTCACGGCTATGGCCAGCAGGCGGCCATGCAGGCGGAACTCGAAGAAGCAGCAGAAGGGCAGGTCGCGGACCAGGAAGGTGGCGAACTGGTCGCGGCTGGGCGGATACATGTCGCCGTCGGCGTGGCGTTGCTCGATGTAGCGCCGATAGAGGTCGTAGTACTCCTCGTTGAAGCTCGGTCGCTTGCGGATCACCTGCAGTTCCGCATTGCGCTTGAGGATGCGCCGCTGCTGGCGGTTCGGGCTGAAGCCGGCGACCGGTATGCGTGCGGCGATGCAGGCGGTGCAATGCTGGCAGTGCGGACGATAGAGATGGTCGCCGCTGCGGCGGAAGCCGACCTCCGACAGCGAGGCGTACAACTGCGTGTCCATGGGCTGGCTGGGATCGAGGAACAGGGTGGTTGCCTGTTCCTCGGGCAGGTAGCTGCACGGATGCGGTTGCGTCGCGTAGAACTTCAGTCGGGCGAGTTCGGTCATGGTGAACTCCAGCAGGGACCCATAAGCAAGTTTATGCCAGGCACGGAAACTCGCCTAAAAATCCAGGTCGCCGATAGGAGGCTGGTCGCGATAGCGTTGCAGGTAGTCGGCGAATTCCCCCCGGCTGATGGCGCGGGCGCCCAGGCTGTGCAGGTGGCGGGTCGGCATCTGGCAGTCGATGAGGACGAAGCCGGCGTCGCGCAGATGGCGGACCAGCGTGACGAAGCCGACCTTGGAAGCGTTGTCGGCGCGGCTGAACATCGACTCGCCGAAGAACAGCCTGCCCATGGCCAGGCCGTAGAGGCCGCCGACCAGTTGTCGCTCCTGCCAGACTTCCACGGAGTGGGCAATTCCGCGCAGGTGCAGCTCTTGGTAGGCCAGTTGCATCGGCGTGGTGATCCAGGTGCCGTCGGCGTAGTCGCGCGGCGCGGCACAAGCCTGGATCACCGCCCGGAAGTCACGGTTGAAAGTGACTTCGAAGCGTTGCTGGCGCAGGCACTTGGCCAGACTGCGGGAAACGTGCAGTTCGTCGGGGAACAGGACGGTGCGCGGGTCGGGCGACCACCAGAGGATCGGCTGGCCATCCTGGTACCAGGGGAAGCAGCCGTGGCGATAGGCTGCGACCAGGCGTTGCGGATTGAGGTCGCCGCCGGCCGCGAGCAGCCCGTTGGGCTCCTGCAGGGCCTTGTCGAGGGGCGGAAAGTCGAAGTCGGTGCGGGAAAGCCAGGTCAGCATGGCGGGGTAGGGGAGGGCGGGCCTCCCCCGGGTCCGATCAATGGTCGTCGAGGTATTTTTCGGCATCCAGCGCGGCCATGCAGCCGGCGCCGGCGGAAGTGATGGCCTGGCGGTAGACGTGGTCGGCCACGTCGCCGGCGGCGAACACGCCTTCGATGCTGGTTTGGGTGGCGTTGCCTTCGCTGCCGCCGTGGATCCGCAGGTAGCCGTCGCGCATTTCCAGTTGGCCCTGGAACAGGTCGGTGTTCGGCTTGTGGCCGATGGCGATGAACACGCCGGCCAGCGACAGTTCGCTGGTGCTGCCGTCGATGGTGCTCTTCAGGCGTACGCCGGTGACGCCGCTGGCGTCGCCCAGCACCTCGTCCAGGGTGGTGTTCCAGTGCAGGCGCACGTTGCCGTTCTCGGCCTTGTCGAACAGCTTGTCCTGGAGGATCTTCTCCGAGCGCAGCTTGTCGCGACGGTGGATCAGGTGGACTTCCTTGGCGATGTTGGCCAGGTACAGCGCTTCCTCGACGGCGGTATTGCCGCCGCCGACCACGCAGACCACCTGGTTGCGGTAGAAGAAGCCGTCGCAGGTGGCGCAGGCGGAAACGCCCTTGCCCATGAAGGCTTCTTCCGACGACATGCCCAGGTATTGCGCGGAGGCACCGGTGGCAATGATCAAAGCATCGCAGGTATAAGTGCCACTATCGCCCTTCAGTGTGAAGGGGCGCTGTTGCAACTCGGCGGTATGGATGTGGTCGTAGACGATCTCGGTGTCGAAACGCTCGGCGTGCTGCTGCATGCGGGTCATCAGCGCCGGGCCGGTAAGGCCTTCGACGTCGCCCGGCCAGTTGTCGACTTCGGTGGTGGTGGTCAGCTGGCCGCCTGGCTGGATGCCGGTGATCACTACTGGCTTGAGATTGGCGCGTGCGGCGTACACGGCGGCGGTATAGCCGGCCGGACCGGAGCCCAGGATGATGAGGCGCGAATGCTTGACTTCACTCATAAAAAGACTCCATAAGCCTTTGTCACATAAGAAAATGCGTGCTCCAATGGAGCCGCCTGAAGAGTTCTGCCGGCTATGCTACACCTATCCGCAAAAGGCCGGCAAAACCCCCGGAGCCGGGATCAGCCACGCACGGATTGCCGCTGATTTCGGGTGTGATTTTTCAGAGTTTCTCTAAAGCCGTACAATAGGCGCGTTTTGACCAAGACAGCTTCTAAAGCACCAGCCGTGCGCAGGAAAAATAGCGATTTGAAGGATTCGACCACCGCGAGCCATGCCGCCGCATGGCGTCAGCAACTGCATTCCCGCCTGAAGGAAGGGGTCCTGATCGCGCTGGGCGCGCTCTGCCTCTACTTGTGGATGGCTCTGCTCACCTATGACCCGGCCGATCCGAGCTGGAGTCACTCGAGCCAGGTTGACCAGGTGCAGAATGCCGCCGGTCGGCTCGGTGCGGTATCCGCCGATATCCTGTTCATGACGCTCGGCTACTTCGCCTACCTCTTTCCGCTGTTGCTGGGCATCAAGACCTGGCAGGTATTCCGGCGCCGCAACCTGCCGTGGGAATGGAACACCTGGCTGTTTTCCTGGCGCCTGGTCGGGCTGATCTTCCTGATCCTGGCTGGCTCGGCACTGGCCTACATCCATTTCCACGCCAGCGGCCACATGCCGGCCAGCGCCTCGGCCGGCGGCGCCATCGGCCAGAGCCTGGGCCGCGTCGCGGTGGATGCGCTGAACGTGCAAGGCAGCACGCTGGTGTTCTTCGCCCTGTTCCTCTTCGGCTTGACGGTGTTCGCCGACCTCTCCTGGTTCAAGGTGATGGATGTCACCGGCAAGATCACCCTGGACTTCTTCGAACTGATCCAGAACGCCTTCAATCGCTGGATGGGCGCGCGCGCCGAGCGCAAGCAACTGGTCGCGCAACTGCGCGAGGTCGACGAGCGTGTCGCCGAGGTGGTGGCGCCGAGCGTGCCGGACCGCCGCGAACAGTCCAAGGCCAAGGAGCGCCTGCTGGAACGCGAAGAGGCCCTGGCCAAGCACATGAGCGAGCGGGAGAAGCGCCCGCCGCCGAAGATCGATCCACCACCGCCGCCGAAGGCCCCGGAGCCGAGCAAGCGCGTGCTGAAAGAGAAGCAGGCGCCGCTGTTCGTCGATACGGCGGTGGAGGGCACCCTGCCGCCGCTGTCGCTGCTCGACCCGGCGGAAGTGAAGCAGAAGAGCTACTCGCCCGAGTCGCTGGAGGCGATGTCGCGCCTGCTGGAGATCAAGCTGAAGGAGTTCGGCGTCGAGGTCAGCGTGGATTCGGTGCATCCGGGCCCCGTGATCACCCGTTTCGAGATCCAGCCCGCGGCGGGGGTCAAGGTCAGCCGTATTTCCAACCTGGCCAAGGACCTGGCGCGCTCGCTGGCGGTGATCAGCGTGCGGGTGGTGGAAGTGATTCCCGGCAAGACCACCGTCGGCATCGAGATTCCCAATGAAGATCGGCAGATGGTGCGCTTTTCCGAAGTACTGTCGTCGCCGGAGTACGACGAGCACAAGTCCACCGTGCCGTTGGCCCTGGGCCACGACATCGGCGGTCGGCCGATCATCACCGACCTGGCGAAGATGCCGCACCTGCTGGTGGCCGGTACCACCGGCTCCGGTAAGTCGGTGGGGGTCAACGCCATGCTCCTGTCGATCCTGTTCAAGTCCACGCCGAGCGAGGCGCGACTGATCATGATCGACCCGAAGATGCTCGAACTGTCGATCTACGAAGGGATCCCGCACCTGCTCTGCCCGGTAGTCACCGACATGAAGGAAGCCGCCAACGCCCTGCGCTGGAGCGTGGCGGAGATGGAGCGGCGCTACCGCCTGATGGCGGCCATGGGCGTGCGCAACCTGGCTGGCTTCAACCGCAAGGTGAAGGACGCCGAGGAGGCCGGCACGCCGTTGACCGACCCGCTGTTCCGTCGCGAAAGCCCGGACGACGAGCCGCCGCAACTGAGCACCCTGCCGACCATCGTGGTGGTGGTCGACGAATTCGCCGACATGATGATGATCGTCGGCAAGAAGGTCGAGGAGCTTATCGCCCGTATCGCGCAGAAGGCGCGGGCGGCCGGTATCCACTTGATCCTGGCGACCCAGCGGCCGTCGGTGGACGTGATCACCGGCCTGATCAAGGCCAACATCCCGACCCGGATCGCCTTCCAGGTCTCCAGCAAGATCGACTCGCGCACCATCCTCGACCAGGGTGGCGCCGAGCAACTGCTCGGTCACGGCGACATGCTCTACCTGCCGCCGGGCACAGGCCTGCCGATTCGCGTGCACGGCGCCTTCGTTTCCGACGACGAGGTGCACCGGGTGGTCGAGGCCTGGAAGCTGCGCGGCGCGCCCGACTACATCGAGGAGATCCTCGCTGGCGTCGACGAAGGCGGCGGCGGTGGCGGTTCCTTCGATGGCGGCGATGGTTCCGGCGAAGGCAGCGAGGACGACCCGCTCTACGACGAGGCGGTACGCTTCGTCACCGAGAGTCGCCGGGCATCGATCTCCGCCGTGCAACGCAAGCTGAAGATCGGCTACAACCGCGCCGCGCGGATGATCGAGGCGATGGAGATGGCCGGCGTGGTCACCCCGATGAATACCAACGGCTCCCGCGAAGTCATCGCGCCGGCGCCGGTTCGTGATTGAACCCGACAGGTTTTAGAGGATTCCGATGCGACTGATCCGCACGTTGTTCGTTGCCGCCCTGGCCATGGGCGCTTCGCTGGCCCATGCCGACGACAGCGCCGCCGTCCAGCGCCTGACCGGCCTGCTGAACAAGGCCCAGACCCTGACCGCGCGTTTTTCCCAGCTGACCCTGGACGGTAGCGGCACGCGCCTGCAGGAAACCGCCGGCCAACTAAGCCTGAAGCGGCCGGGACTGTTCCGCTGGCATACCGATGCGCCGAACGAGCAATTGCTCATTTCCAACGGCGAGAAGGTCTGGCTGTACGATCCGGACCTGGAGCAGGTGACCATCCAGAAGCTCGACCAGCGCCTGACCCAGACGCCGGCGCTGCTGCTCTCCGGCGACATCTCGAAGATCAGCGAAAGCTTCGCCATCACCTACAAGGAAGGCGGCAACGTAGTCGACTTCGTGCTCAAGCCGAAGACCAAGGACACCCTCTTCGACACCTTGCGCCTGTCGTTCCGCAGCGGCAAGGTGAACGACATGCAGATGATCGATGGCGTCGGCCAGCGCACCAACATCCTGTTCTTCGACGTGAAGATGAACGAGGCGCTGGATGCCAAGCAATTCACCTTCGACGTTCCGCCGGGCGTCGACGTGATCCAGGAGTAAGCGCAAGCCGTGGATCTGTTCCGCAGCGAGCCCGTCGCGCAGCCTCTGGCGGCACGGCTGAGGCCCGCAAACCTGGACGAGTACGTGGGGCAGGAACACCTGCTGGCCCGCGGCAAGCCCTTGCGCGAGGCGCTGGAGCAGGGTGCGCTGCACTCGATGATCTTCTGGGGCCCGCCGGGAGTCGGCAAGACCACCCTGGCGCGGCTGCTGGCGCAGGTGTCGGACGCCCATTTCGAGACCATTTCCGCGGTGCTGTCCGGGGTCAAGGAGATCCGCCAGGCGGTCGAGGTGGCCAAGCAGCACGCGGCGCAATACGGACGCCGGACCATCCTGTTCGTCGATGAGGTGCACCGCTTCAACAAGAGCCAGCAGGATGCCTTCCTGCCCTATGTGGAAGACGGCACGCTGATCTTCATTGGCGCGACCACCGAGAACCCGTCCTTCGAGTTGAACAATGCGCTGCTCTCGCGGGCTCGCGTGTATGTCCTCAAGAGCCTCGACGAAACCGCCCTGCGCAAGCTGGTGGGTCGCGCGCTGAACGAGGACAAGGGCCTCGGCAAGCGCAAGCTGAGCCTGCCGGAGGAGAGCTTCCAGGTTCTCCTGGCCGCCGCCGACGGCGATGGGCGGCGCCTGCTGAACCTGCTGGAGAACGCTGCCGACCTCGCCGAGGACGGCAGCGAGATCAGTCCCGAACTGCTACAGAATCTGCTCGGCGATACCCGCCGGCGTTTCGACAAGGGCGGCGAGGCGTTCTACGACCAGATCAGCGCGCTGCACAAGTCGGTGCGTGGCTCCAATCCCGACGCGGCACTCTATTGGTTCGCGCGCATGCTCGACGGCGGCTGCGATCCCCTGTACATCGCCCGGCGGGTGGTGCGCATGGCCAGCGAGGAGGTCGGCAATGCCGATCCTCGCGCCCTCGGCCTGTGCCTCTCGGCCTGGGACGTGCAGGAGCGCCTGGGCAGCCCCGAAGGCGAGCTGGCGGTGGCCCAGGCCATTGTCTACCTGGCCTGTGCGCCGAAGAGCAATGCGGTGTACAGCGCGTTCAACGCGGCGATGCGCGACGTCGCCGAAAGCGGCTCGCGGGAAGTGCCATTGCACTTGCGCAATGCGCCGACCAAATTGATGAAGAGCCTCGGCTATGGCGAGGAATACCGCTACGCCCACGACGAGCCGGATGCCTATGCCGCCGGAGAGGATTATTTCCCCGAGGATCTGGAGCCGCGGCGTTACTATCAACCGGTGCCGAGGGGCCTGGAACTGAAGATCCGCGACAAGCTGGAACACCTGGCCGAGCTGGATCGCACCAGCCCCCGCCAACGCAGAAAATCCTGAGCGGTATGGGCTCGTCGGAGCTAGCCAGGCTTCCGTGACGGCGTCGATGACGTCGCCGGGGCCGGCGAAGCGCCAACCGGGCCACGAACCGCCGATAACCGACACGAGACGAGAAAAGAGCATGCTCGATCCCAAACTGGTACGCACCCAGCCGCAAGAAGTGGCTGCCCGCCTGGCCACCCGTGGCTTCCAACTGGATGTCGCGCGCATCGAAGCGCTGGAAGAGCAGCGCAAGTCGGTACAGACCCGTACCGAGCAACTGCAGGCCGAGCGCAACGCGCGCTCCAAGGCGATCGGCCAGGCCAAGCAACGTGGCGAGGACATCGCGCCGCTGCTGGCCGATGTCGACCGCATGGGCTCCGAGCTGGAGGAAGGCAAGCGCCAACTGGACGCCATCCAGAGCGAACTGGATGCCATGCTGCTGGGTATTCCCAACCTGCCGCACGAGTCGGTGCCGGTCGGTGCCGACGAGGACGCCAACGTCGAAGTGCGTCGCTGGGGCACGCCGAAGACCTTCGATTTCGAGGTCAAGGACCATGTCGCCCTCGGCGAACGGCATGGCTGGCTGGATTTCGAGACCGCCGCCAAGCTTTCCGGCGCGCGCTTCGCCCTCATGCGCGGCCCGATTGCCCGCCTGCATCGCGCCCTGGCGCAGTTCATGATCAACCTGCATACCGCCGAGCATGGCTATGAGGAGGCCTACACCCCCTATCTCGTCCAGGCTCCGGCGCTGCAAGGCACCGGCCAGTTGCCGAAGTTCGAGGAGGACCTGTTCAAGATCGGCCGCGACGGCGAAGCCGACCTCTACCTGATCCCGACCGCCGAGGTTTCGCTGACCAACATCGTCTCCGGGCAGATCCTCGATGCCAAGCAGTTGCCGCTGAAGTTCGTCGCCCATACCCCGTGCTTCCGCAGCGAGGCTGGTGCCTCCGGGCGCGATACCCGTGGCATGATCCGCCAGCACCAGTTCGACAAGGTGGAGATGGTGCAGATCGTCGATCCGGCCACCTCCTACGAGGCGCTGGAAGGCCTGACCGCCAACGCCGAGCGCGTCCTGCAACTGCTCGAGTTGCCGTATCGGGTGCTGGCGCTGTGCACCGGCGACATGGGCTTCGGTGCGACCAAGACCTACGACCTGGAGGTCTGGGTTCCCAGCCAGGACAAGTACCGCGAGATTTCCTCCTGCTCCAACTGCGGCGACTTCCAGGCTCGGCGCATGCAGGCCCGCTACCGCAATCCGGAAACCGGCAAGCCCGAGCTGGTGCACACCCTCAACGGCTCCGGCCTGGCCGTCGGCCGCACCCTGGTGGCGGTACTGGAGAACTGCCAGCAGGCGGACGGCTCGATCCGTGTGCCGGAAGTCCTCAAGCCCTACATGGCTGGCATCGAGGTGATCGGCTGACATGGATTTCCTGCCGCTGTTCCACTCCTTGCAAGGGCGCCTCGCGCTGGTGGTCGGCGGCGGCGAAGTCGCCCTGCGCAAGGCGCGCCTGCTGGCCGACGCCGGCGCGCGCCTGCGCGTGGTCGCGCCGCAGATCCACATCGAACTGCGGCATCTGGTGGAGCAGGGCGGCGGCGAGCTGCTCGAACGCGACTACCAGGACGGCGACCAGCCCGGCTGCGCCCTGATCATCGCCGCCACCGACGACGAACCGCTGAACGCCGAGGTGTCGCGGGCGGCCAATTCGCGCGGGATACCGGTCAACGTGGTGGACGCGCCGGCCCTGTGCAGCGTGATCTTCCCGGCCATCGTCGACCGTTCGCCGCTGGTGGTAGCGGTCTCCAGCGGCGGCGACGCACCCGTGCTGGCGCGGCTGATCCGGGCCAAGCTGGAAACCTGGATTCCCTCGACCTACGGGCAACTGGCCGGACTCGCCAGCCGCTTCCGCCACCGGGTCAAGGAATTGCTACCCGACCTGCAGCAGCGCCGGCTGTTCTGGGAAAACCTGTTCCAGGGCGAGATCGCCGAGCGTGTCCTGGCCGGCCGTCCGGCGGAAGCCGAGCGTCTCCTGGAAGAGCGCCTGGCCGGCGGCCTCGCGCACATGGCCACGGGCGAGGTATATCTGGTCGGGGCCGGGCCGGGGGACCCGGACCTGCTGACGTTCCGTGCCCTGCGCCTGATGCAGCAGGCCGACGTGGTGCTCTACGATCGCCTGGTGGCGCCGTCGATCCTCGAATTATGCCGCCGCGATGCCGAACGCCTGTACGTCGGCAAGCGCCGCGCCGAACATGCGGTGCCGCAGGATCGGATCAACCGCCTGCTGGTGGAGCTGGCCAGCCAGGGCAAGCGCGTGCTGCGCCTGAAGGGTGGCGACCCGTTCATCTTCGGCCGCGGCGGTGAGGAAATCGACGAACTGGCTGCCCACGGCATACCTTTCCAGGTCGTGCCGGGAATCACCGCGGCCAGCGGCTGCGCGGCCTACGCCGGGATTCCACTGACTCATCGCGATCATGCGCAATCGGTTCGTTTCGTCACCGGTCATCTGAAGGACGGCACCACCGACCTGCCGTGGCAGGACCTGGTAGCGCCTGGCCAGACCCTGGTGTTCTACATGGGCCTGGTGGGATTGCCGGTGATCTGCGAGCAACTGGTCGCCCACGGTCGCTCCGCACAGACCCCGGCGGCGCTGATCCAGCAGGGGACCACCGCCCAGCAGCGGGTATTCACCGGAACCCTGGAAAACCTGCCGCAACTGGTGGCCGAGCACGAAGTGCATGCGCCGACCCTGGTGATCGTCGGCGAAGTCGTGCAACTGCGCGACAAGCTGGCCTGGTTCGAAGGCGCCCGCGAGGACGCCTGAGCCTTCAGTCTTCTCCCCAGATGCCCTTGCCGGGAAGTCGTTCCCGGCCTGGCGCGCGCGCCAGGTCGAGGCGCGGGCCCAGCGGTACTATCCCGGTCGGGTTGATGGTGCGGTGGCTGGCGTAGTAGTGCCCCTTGATATGTTCGAAGTCCACTGTCTCGCCGATGCCCGGGCGTTGGTACAGCTCGCGCAGCCAGCCGGAGAGATTCGGGTAGTCTTCGATGCGCCGCAGGTTGCACTTGAAGTGTCCGTGGTACACCGCATCGAAGCGCACCAGGGTGGTGAACAGGCGGATATCGGCCTCGGTCAGGTATTCGCCGGCCAGGTAGCGGCGTTCGCCGAGCAAGCCTTCCAGGTAGTCCAGCTCCTCGAACAACTGGACGAAGGCCTCCTCGTAGGCGTCCTGGCGAGTGGCGAAGCCGGCACGGTACACGCCGTTGTTGACCGCCGGATAGATGCGTCCGTTGAGGCGTTCGATCTCCTCGCGCAGCGGCTCCGGGTAGAAGTCCAGCGCGTTGGCGCCGATGGCGTCGAAGGCGCTGTTGAAGATGCGGACGATATCGGCTGATTCGTTGTTGACGATCTTCTGCGCCTGCTTGTCCCACAGCAGCGGCACCGTGACCCGGCCGCTGTAGTGCGGGTCGTCGCGGGTGTAGCGCTGGTGCAGAAAGGCCTAGCCGTCGAGGCGATCGCCGGTGGAGCCGTGGGCGGGGTCGAAGGTCCAGCCGTTCTCGCGCATCAGCCAACTGACCACCGAAACATCGACCAGCGACTCCAGCCCCTTCAGCTTGCGCACGATCAGGGTCCGATGGGCCCAGGGGCAGGCCAGCGAGACATAGAGATGGTAGCGCCCGGCCTCGGCGGGGAACGCCGGCTCGCCCAGCCAATGGCGGCGCTGGGCGTTTTCGCGTTGGAAGCGGCCGTCCTTCTGTGTGTCATACCACTGGTCGTGCCAGCGGCCATCGATCAACTGTCCCATGAGCGGGTTCCTCCATACGTCGTTGGAGGAACAGTCTAGTGTCAGGCGATCGATAAATTTATATAAATAAAGGGCTATTCGTATCGATCAGATCGATTCGTTTCGGGTCGCCCAGTAGTGTGCGGCTTCCTTGAAGGCTTCTTCGCGATTCTTGCCAAGGGCCCTTAGCGCCAGGGCCATGGTGGAGAGCACCGCCAGGTGGCCATAGGCGTCGCCTTCGCGGCCGTCCCAGACGGCCCGAAGGAAACCCGGGTCGAGCTGTTCCGGCTTCATGTGCCGGTGCGTCGACAATGCCGGCCATTCCTCGTCCCAGGCTTCATCCAGGTCGCAACCATACAGGTGGGCGACGACGTCCGGGTTGACTTCGATCTCGCCGCCTTCGCCCTTGATGACGATGGCCCGGTCGCCGAGCAGGCGGCTGGCCTCGCGGTGGGTTTCCTGGTAACCGGGGTGGAAGATGCTCTGCAGGATGCAATCCGCATTCAGGGGGTTGAGCAGGCGAACCAGCGAATGGATCGGCGAGCGCAGGCCGAGGGTATTGCGCAGATCGACCATGCGTTGCAGCACCGGCATCCAGGCGCCGAGTGGAATGAACGCCAGGTGGCCGCGCTCCAGGGCCTGTTCTACCTGCAGCCAGTCGTGGCAGAGCGGGATCTCCAGCGCCGCCAGCAACTGCTCGCTGTACAGGCGCCCGGCGGTATGCGCGCCGCCGCCGTGCATGAGGATGCGCACGCCATGGCCGGCCAGGCACTTGGCGGCCAGCAGGTACCAGGGCAGGTGGCGCTTCTTGCCGGCGTAACTGGGCCAGTCGAGGTCGACGCGCAAGGACGGGACTTGCAGGCGCTCGCGCACCGCCTCGGTGAAGCCGGCCAGTTCCTCGCTGCTTTCCTCCTTGTGCCGCAGGAGCATGAGGAAGGCGCCCAGCTGGGTGTCCTCGACCCTGCCGTCGAGGATCATGCCGAGGGCCTCACGGGCTTCCTCCCGGGTCAGGCTGCGCGCTCCGCGCTTGCCTTTGCCGAGGATGCGGACGAACTGGGCGAACGGATGTTCCGCGGGAGTCGAGAGAGTCATAGACAGTTGCTCGGTTTCGGCAGGCCGGCCAGCTTCGCGCCAAGCTTGGCGGGGGCGCCCTTGAACAGGTGGTTGAGGTGCAGGCTGTTGCCCTTGTCCGGACCCAGTCGCTGGGCGACGTACTTGATCAGCGGGCGGTTGGCCGGAGACAGCTGGAACTCCGCATAGAACTCGCGGAGCAATTGGAGAATCTCCCAGTGCTCGGCGGTCAGGGCCAGCTCCTCGCGGGCGGCGAGGGCTTCCGCCACCGGCTCCGACCAATCGTCGAGGGCGGCGAGGTAGCCGTCCTTGTCCAGCCGGATTTCCCGGCCTTCCAGCGTAAGGAGCGTCATAGCCAACTGTTGACCTTGTCGAAGCGGACGGCGAGTTCGACGAAGCCGGGGTAGTCCACCGCCACCAGGCGAGCGGGGACGTCCTCGATACCGCGCGCCTGGAGGTCTTCCAGCAGGGCGAACAGTTCGATTTCCGCCGGCATCAGTTCCAGGGCCTGGCAGGCGTGGCTGCCGGCCAGCAGGGCGTGCACGGCGTCGCCGCAGAGCAGCAGGCCGTCGCCGGGGTTGAGCAGGTACAGGCAACTGCCCAGGCGGCCGTCATTGAACGGCGAGCGGGACAGTACGTGGAGGGTCGTGGCCATCAGAGGGTAATCACCTGGTCGTAGCGTTGCAGCAGGTCGCGCAGGGCCTGGTCGTCGAGCACCTCGACCGCGAGGGCCAGGCGCTCTTCCGCCAGGCCACGCTCGCGCAGGCTGCGGGCCGAGACATAGAGGTCGTCCACGCCGAACATCGGCAGGGCTTGCAGGTTGGCCTGCAGGTCCTTCTGCTGCAGGTGCGCAGGATGCTGGCCGGGAGCCAGCTGGAACGCGCCGTCGTCGAGGAACAGCATGCCGACCGGTAGATCGAAGGCGCCGCCGGCCAGGGCTATGTCCAGCGCCTCGCGGGCGCTCGGGCCGGACCAGGGCGACTGGCGGCTGATGATCAGCAGCGACTGGCTCATCGGTCGCCTCCGAAGCAGACCAGGCGGTCCGCGCTTTGCGCCGCCTCGTGCAACTGGCCGAGTCCGGACAGTTCCCATGGTGCGCCGAGGCTGGCGCCGGGACGGCCGTAGCGTTCGGCTTCCTCGGCGTTCAGCACGCCGCGACGCAGGGCGGCGGCGATGCAGACCACGGCGTCCAGGCCGTTGCGCTCGACCAGCTCGCGCCAGGCGGCGGGCAGGTCGAACTCGTCCTGGCCGCTCACGACGTTGGCCGAGGCGCTGTGCACGCCGTCCTGGTAGAAGAACAGGCGGACGATTTCGTGCCCGCCGGCCAGGGCGGCTTCGCTGAAGCGCAGCGCGCGGCGGGCGGCGGGGGAGTGGGGAGGGTCGAATAGGGCGATGGCGAATTTCATGCTGCGATACGCGAAGGATTTTTTCGAATGATAAACCAATGCCTGTGTTTTGCCGGTCCGCAAATGAAAAAGCCCGTCGCGGGGACGGGCTTTTTCGGAGGCGCTTTCTATCAGTCGTCGCCGCCGGCGATGCCGAAGATCTGCAACAGGCTGATGAACAGGTTGTAGATCGACACGTACAGGCTGATGGTGGCCATGATGTAGTTGCGTTCGCCGCCGTGGATGATCGCGCTGGTCTGGTAGAGGATCATCGCCGAGGAGAACAGGACGAAGCCGGCGCTGATCGCCAGTTGCAGGCCGCTGATCTGGAAGAACAGCGATACCAGCACGGCGCCCAGCAGGACGAAGAAGCCGGCGGTGATGAAGCCGGACAGGAAGCTCATGTCCTTGCGGGTGGTCAGCACATAGGCGGACAGGCCGAAGAACACCAGGGCGGTCATGGCGAACGCCGAAGTGATGACGCTGCCGCCGTTGGGCAGGCCGAGGTACATGTTGAGGATCGGGCCGAGCGTGTAGCCCATGAAGCCGGTCAGGGCGAAGGTGCTGACCAGGCCCCAGGCGCTGTTGCGCAGCTTCACGGTGAGGAAGAACAGGCCGTAGAAGCCGATCAGCACCACGAACACGTTCGGATAGGGCAGGCGCATCTGCTGCGAAACGTAGGCCACCAGGCCGCTGAAGGCCAGGGTGAGTGCCAGCAGGCCGTAGGTATTGCGCAGAACGCCGCTGACTTCACGCTGTTCCGCGACGGCGGGGTTCAGCTGATATTGCTGTTCTTGCATGGTGTGGGTACTCCTTAACGGGAACGGGTCCATGACGTACTGATGGGCATGATAGCAAAGCCTCTGCCAGGGCCAATCGATAGAGTTTGACAGTGTGTTGCTATCCGGTACTATGGCGCCCCGCGATGCGGAGGTGTGGCCGAGTGGTTTAAGGCAACGGTCTTGAAAACCGTCGAAGGGGAGACTCTTCCGTGAGTTCGAATCTCACCGCCTCCGCCATATAACCTACTGTTTTCATTGATGTTTTCATTCGGCCCACTCTCAGGAGTGAACGATTTGGGAACAAACTGGGAACGAGGCGCAGAAAAAAGGGGCCCCGCAGGGCCCCTTTTTCGTTGCTTCAGGAAAGTTTCAGCGCCTGATTCAGCAGACCTACGATGTCGGGGCCGTCCTTGCTGATCCACTTGGCGTAATGCTTGAAGATCATCGCCGTCGAGGTGTGCCCCATCTGGTCCGCGATCCATTCGGGAGTGGCGATGCCGCTGCTGAGCATCTGGCTGGCGAAGGTGTGGCGGCACTGATTGGGACCACGTGAGCGGACGCCCGCATTCCTGAGGTGGCCATGCCACCAGCCGTTGCGCAGCGTATCCGACGTGGAGTACGCCGCCCCGCTAGCACTGTTGTGGAACACGAAGCGTACCCGTTGAGGCTTTCTGGTCCGGTTGTCGCGGTCTATCACCTCGATCTGTACGGGCGGAAGGCGTCTGGTCAGCTTGGCCTGCTGCTGCAGTGCGCGCAGCGCCGGGGCCAGTAGCTGGACCTTCCTCGTCGATCGGCGAGTCTTGGTGACCTTGTACTGGCTGCGTACACGAGCGCGGCGGAAAACCACGGTCCCCGTGTCCAAATCGACATCTTCCCAGGCCAGAGCTATGGCCTCGCTGACGCGGGGGCCGCTCCAGATCATGAATTCCGCCAGGTTCAGCTCACCGATGCGCGCGGTTTCGGTACCGAGGATGAGGTCGATTTCCTCTCGAGTGAATGGGTCTGGGTCATCCGCATCCGGGAGAGTGATCACGATGCCGTCTGTTGGGTCGTGCGCGCTCCGGTTCCGAGTTCGATACAGCCGGAAGATCTGCCGCAGGTTGCTGACGATCTCTCGCACCGTCTTGTTGTGCAGCTTGGGCATGAGCGTGTTCTGCACCCAGTCTTGAATATCCAGGTGGTCGATGCTGTCGGCCTGGCTGTCACCCCAGCGAGGTCGGATGTGGGTTTCCACGCGGCTGGTGTAGCCGCGGAAGCCGCTGGCAGCAATCTGGTTGCGTTTGATATCGAGCCAGAGGTCGATGTAATGGCCCAAGGTGTTGCTTTTCACCCGGGGTGAGTCCGGGAAGTGTCGGCTGTAGCTGAAGACTCCTTGCTTGATCTCGTAGTTGATGATGCCGGCCAGCCGTTCGGCATTGGCTATATTCTCGGGCGTTGCGTCCCCTGGTATGGACTCCCTACACAGCTCGCCCTGGTAGCGGAAGTAGATCCTGATCCGTTTTCCGCGTACCTCGACTCCGTCTGCCATCTGGTTCCCCTGATCCACACCAAGCGTTCAGGCTACCAAGCCTCCAAAAAATAGGCCCGCAAGCGGGCCAAGAAGATTCGTTGCCTGTTTCTGGTAGCTCTCTACCGACCGGTCACCACTACGAAGTACAAGGCCAGGACGGCCAGGGTTGCCAGCGAGAAGTTCAGCAGGCTCCTCGGGCTGTCTAACATCTTCAATAGTTCGTGCATGTTGTTTCTCCTCAGAGACTCCCAGCAGGTTCTGAAATACTCAGTCCAACGGCGACCTGACGCACCCAGATCGGCGTGCTACTGAGCAGGAAGGTCTCGCCAGCCTCAGCCAGCAACAGGGTGGTGCCCATCACGCCGGCGATGGCCTCGGCCGCAGCCGGCGGAACCGCATTGCCGATCCGCTCTCGCCAGTCGCTGTCGCTCAGGCCGTCGAGGACCAACTGCTCTTCGGGGTCGACCAAGCTCTGCAGTGCGGCGAGCTCCAGGGTGGTAAACGGCCTGTGCCAGGTGCCGTCCAGCGACTGGATGATGCAGGTCAACCGGTCGTTCGCCTCCGGCATGCGCGGATCGGCCACGCTCCATCGACCGTTGTCGTGCCTCGCACTGGCCGACACCGCGGCGGCGGATTGGTCGAACCCAACTACGCCGTAGTGGCCGCCAGTGAGATACGGGTCTCCCTTCGTCCGGCTGAGCACGCGCGGGTCTTCGACGCACTGGCCTGTGCCATGGGCACTGGTGACCGCTTGTGCGTGGCGGTCCCAAGGCACGATGCGGAACTCGTTAGAGTGTTTGGCAGGGCCACGGTGGCGCGGGTCCGCGACAGCAAATGCACCCTGGCCGGTAGCACTGGCCGCGATCACGGTGCCGGCTGGGCCGTCCCAGTCGGTGCCCGGGTACTTGCCGAAACTCTGGCCGCGGGGATCGGCGACGGAGTACGTGCCTTGGCCGGGCGACTTGACGCCGATGATGGCGCCCGAGGTGTCGGTCCAGCGGCGCACGCCGTACTGCTGGTACTGCAGGGCGTTTGCCGGCGCGCGCGGGTCCGCGACAGAGAATGCGCCGTTAGTGGGGCTGCTGCGACCGGCGATGGTGCCCGTGCTGTCGTTCCAACCGTGCACGCCCATGTAGCCAGCCCGGTATTTCGGGACGATGATCAGATCGCGCAGGTAGCCGTCCTCGACGGCGAGGTCGTTCAGGCTGCGCCAGTCGCTGCCGGCTCGCACCAGTGCCAGGCGAACCCAGGTCTTCCACTGCAGGGATGGCACACGGTGCATCGGGCCGGCAGCGTCGATATCGCCGGGCAGCGGCATGCGGCCGAGGATGTCGCCGACGGCGCGCAGGCTCTTCTTCTCCGGCTCGTACAGGAGGGGTGGCACTTTCTCGACGTGCCGCGCGACCAGCAGGAAGCGCTTGCGCGACTGGGCCAGACCGCCCAGCTCGCCGCAGTCGTGAGTGGTTTCCGCCACGGCGTAGCCGAAGCCACCGAGCAGGCTGTTGATCTGGTCCAGCAGGTGCCGGCCGCGGCTCGCCAGGCGCGGGACGTTCTCGAAGACGATCAGCGGCACCGGGTCATCAGCCCATGCCTCGCCCATCAGCCAGATGCAGCGCAGCGTCAACTCGTTCAGCGCCTGGTACTTCGGAGTCAGGCTCATCTTCTCCGACAGCAGGCCGCTGGCGCCTTTGCAGGGCGAGCTGATGAACACGGCATCCGGTCGGCGCCCACCGGCGGCGCGGCGGATGTCCTCCGGGGTTGCCTCCCGCCAACCGGCGGGAGGCTCCGTTCCATGGAAGCGGATGTATTGGTCGCGGGTGAACAGGTCCAGCAGGGTGCCCGGGACACCGGCCAGGTGCTCGAAGTCGCGCAATCCGGCCGGGTCCACGTCGATCCCGCCGAGGCAGACCCATTCGGCCTCGACGTTACCGACCCGCGGCCGCGCCCGGTTGAAGCCGGCGGCGCCACCGCCCAGGCCGCAGCAGAAGTGGAAGTGGTAGAGGGTGCGCTTAAGCATGCCGCCGCCCTCCCTGCGCCTTCCTGGCCGCCAGGTTGGCCATGTAGCTGGCCCACTCGACCGCCTTGGCCTGTTGGCGAATCCGGCTGCAGCGCTGGTGCTTGCCGGTGGAACGCGCGTTACCGCAGATGTCGCAGATGCTCGGAAGGTCCAGCCGCTTGCTGGCCATCGCTGGACGAGTGCGGATGGCCGACGTGGCTGTGCTAGCCTTGGCGCTGCCGCCTTGAGGCTGATTCGCTTGCATGGTGTCTCTCCTTTGGGGTGGTTGGCGCCAGGGAGTTGCCGCTCCCTGGCGCCTCTTCTTCAACGCCGCGCGGGGTGCTCGCGCAGCTCCTGACAGCTGATGCAGCATTCGCAGCCCGGGGCGGCCTGGCGGCGGGCCTCGGGTATCTGCTCGCCGCAATCCTCGCACCAGAGGGCGCTGGGCGCCGGGCGGGTGGTCATCCGCTGGGCCAGGGCGGCCTGGATCATGTTCTCGGCCCGTTCGTTGGCCTGGTCGATCACATCCACAGTCAGCCCCCTTATGCCGGCAGTGTCGCTGCGGCCCAGCGTCTGCTCAGGTCCTGCCAGATCGCGTCGCCGGCTTCGAAGTACTCATGCACTTCCTGTTTCGGGGCGTAGTCCATACGCAGCACGGACAGGCACGCATCGAACAGCGCTGGGTCGAGGCTGCGCAGCTCGGTGAGGTCGAAGCGGTGGGCTTGTCCGTTGTACAGGCCGAGCAGGAACCGACCGACCACGCCGCTCTGGCCGCTGTCGCGCTGGGCGATCGGCAGCAGGCGTTTCAGCGCGGTGAGGCCAGCTACCTCGTTCTCCTGCTGCCTGGTCTGGAAATCGTGGATTAGTTGCAGATAGTCGTGGGGGAGGGGGTGCATGGAGTCTCTCCTTTGGGGTTGCAGTTCCGGCGTTGCCGCGCCGGTCAGGCTTGGAAAATCCAGCACTTGACGGTGCTGGGTCGGTTGGTGAGAGGGTTCTGGCGGGCGTGTGCCGAACGCACGGCACTGTCGACGGCCTTGTATTCGATGAACTTGTGCCGGCGGGACTCTTTCAGCAGGTCGCGTAGGGTTGCCGCGTCGGCCACCTTCTGGCGGTGGTCGGCGGCCAGCTTCACGAACTCGTTGAGGTTGATGGCGATGGTTCCGGGGTTCTTGCTGTGGTTGAGCACCGGCTCTTCGCTGAGGTTTTCGAGGTAGTCGTAGACCTCCCAGAACTCGGCCACCTCGGGCGCGTCGGCGTTGACGGCGTCCTGGCGCTCCAGGGCCATCGTCATCAGGGTCTGCTGAGCGCAGGCGAGCTGGTGCTCGGACAGCGGCACCACCAGGCGCAGCGCGTCGACCAGGGCCATCATCTGCGCGTGGTTGAGTATCAGCCGCTCGATACGAATCTGCTTCAGACCGCGCAGCGTCGCGCTGTGAACCTTCAGCCGCTCGCGGAAGCACTCCAGCACTTGGCCTTCGGCGCGGATCACCTGTAGCAGGAAGTGGCTGACCTCGAGCACTGACAGATGGTTGAGGTTGTCGGCCGCGGCCTGGCTCTCGCGGGTGATTTCCGGCCGGCTGAAGTGCAGCTTCACGATGCGAGTCATGATTGCCTCGGAGGCCACGACGGTGGCGTTCTGGCTGATCACCAGGGTTCCGCGAAAAGGCGGCTCGTAGGTCTCGTTGCCGGCGGTCTTTTGGCCGGTCACGCCGAGGGAGCGGCCGTTGAAGAGGGGTTTGAACTCGTCCCAGTCGAAGGCCTTGGCGGCGGTGCCGCGGTTGTTGTCACTGCGGTCGGCCTCGAGCAGAACCATCGGCATATTCGACAGTTGGGTCAGCCAGCGGCGCAGGCCCGCCTTGGTCATCTTCGACGGGTCCTGGCCCTCTTCGTCGGCGCGGCCGAGCAGCTTCCAGAGGAAGGTAATAAGCGTCGACTTGCCGGCACCGGCCTCGCCGGTGGCCTCGAGGAACGGAAAGGACTGGAACTCGGCGCGGATCTGCTCCGCGAACAGTGAGCCGAACCAGAATGCCAGCGCTACTAGGCCCTTGGCGCCGAAGCAGGTCCACAGCCAGTCCAGCCACTCCGGACGGTAGTCCTTGGCGTCGGTGGCGATCTGCAGCTTGATCGAACGCTGCAGGGTCTTCAGGCGCAGTTTCTGGAACTCGAAGAAGTCTTCGGCGTTGGCTTTCTCGATCACGCCACCTCGCACCGCCACGTCGCCCAGAACGTAGCAGGCATGCTCCCGGCTGTAGCCGAGATAATCGATGGTGGCCACCGTCTTCAGGCCGGTGAGCTGCAGTTTCATGATCTGGTCGAGCTGCGCGCCGCTGCCGGTGAATATCGCCCCGGCCGCCACGCCGAGCAGGCGCTTCTTGAACTCGCTGGCCGCTGCGACCTGGGCGCTGGTAAAGGTGTTCTTCACGCTCTCGTCGTCGGGACGATCTATGCGGAAGTAGTACCAGCTCTCGTCTGTGACCTCGTTGCGCTGGAAGTACAGGGCCTGGGGGAAGCAGTTTGCGATTTCAACCACATTGCCTGACTGCTGCAGCGCCTTGTCGCGCTTCTGTCTGTCGTTCAGCAACTTATCTTCGTGGTCGTCGCTGTTTTCGAACGCGCGCATGGCCCGGTCGAACTTCTCGAGGTCCAGCTTGAACCAGAACAATCTGTTGCCGAACCGAAAGTGGAATTCGCCGCGGCTGTTCCAGTCGTACATCAGCAGCGCTTTCTCGGCAGGACTCTCGGCGATCAGCAGCGCGCCCTCATGACGTGCGGTCTTGAGGTCTTTCTCGATCTTTGCAGCACGCTCGGCCGCGTCATCGATGAACATCCAGCGCTGGTGCAGGTCGTTCCAGTCGAATTTGCGGTTGTTGCGCTGCGGCAGTTGGGCCGCTTCGCAGACGTAGCCCAGGGCACGCGCCTCGGTCACCCATCGCCGGGTGTACCTATGGGCGCCGGGTTCGTTGTCCAGCGCCCAGATCAGTTTCGGTAGCTTGCCGCCACGGGCTGTCGCGAGTTCGCGCAGGGACTGCTCGGGGAAGGCGTTGGAGCTCATGGCTGACACAGCGTCGATGCCGTGGTGCAGCAGCGCGATGGCGTCGAAGATGCCTTCGACGATCCACAGCTCCTTCACCACCTGCAGGTCGACGCTGGGTGGGCACCACCAGACGCCGCGCGGGCTGTCGCCCGGCTTGAAGCGGGCCTTCTTCTTGCCGAAGCGGCTCGGGCGATCGATCAGACGTTCCCAGTAGCCGCCTTTCTTCAGCGGGAAGCGTACTGTCGCGCTACCGATCTCAAGGTCGCGGTCCCAGTAGTTTTCCTGGCTGTACCAGCCATCGATCAGCGCCAGGTCGAAGCCGCGGGCGTGCGCCAGGTACGCCCGGGCCGAGGCTGCAGGTTCCTTGTCGGTGGCTGGCGCTCGTTTGCTCCAGTCGTCGAAGAGCTCCGGGTAGATTTCCTTGATGTGCCAAGTGTCGCCGCACTTGCCGCGCCCGCAGCGGATGAACCAGGGGCTGTCGGCGAGGGTGTAGAGCTCCTTTTTGCCGCACGTCGGGCACTCGCCCTTGCGCATGTACTTCGTGCCCTTGATCGGTGTCAAGCCGTACTGGTCTTGCAGGCGGCGTAGCACGTCGGCCTTGAGCTCGCGGTCCATTTCCTTCATGCGCGCCCCCGAATCTGCTTGCGCAGCTCGCGGATGGTCCGGCAGATGCCGGCGATGTGTGGACGGTCCTCGAGGATGCGCTTGCCGCGCAGCCCCTGCGGCGTATAGCGGTAGCGATCGTCGTACCAGCACTCGGCCATGGCGGCCTCGTACTGGCTGACCAGCCAGAGCAGGTATTTCTCAGCCTGGTTCTGGTCAACTTCGACGGTGATTGAAATGTGGCCGCTCATAGCGGAATACCTCGAATTCTGGGCGTAACTTCCCCAAACCCACGGCAGTGGGTGGGTCGATCTCAGGGTGGTTACGGGGTGTGCTGCGGGCGCTGCTTGAGCAGATGGTCGGGCAGGTAGCGGGCCGGGATCGGGAAGCGGCAGTGGCTGCGGGTGTCGATCAGGTAGACCACTTCGTTGTCACCCTCGCCCCAGTCGATACCCAGCCAGATCGGCTCAGGACCTGCAAATACCTGGTCCCAGGCGCGCTGGGCGAGTCGCTCGGCCATGAACTGGGGAACCTCGAGGCCCTTGACCAGATGATTGACGCAGGCGCCGAACAGCCGGTCGGCGCCGGAGGACAGGTACTGGTTCGCGTTGCTCCGTAAGTAGGCTGCGGCGGCCTGTTGCATGGTGCTGCGATAGTCGTTGCTGCCGTTCATTGCATGCACTCCATGTGGTCCAGCAGGTCCAACTGGTTGGTTGCGGCCGCGAGGTCGCGGTGTGCCAGTTGACGGGTTTTCGAAGGTGCCATGGGGAGCACCAGCAGTGGCCGCTCGAGGCCCGAGGGGCTGAGCTGGTAGTCCCAGCTCAGGGAGCCGGTGAAGGTGGCGCCGCAGAGCGCGTTTGTGCATTGCGCGTACATCGAGCGGAAGCACGGGGTCTGGCCTTCGGAGGAGCGGATTCGCATCCGGCTGTGGCAGCAGGGGCAGACTAGCTTGTAGACGCTCACGCCTTGACCCTCCTGTGTAGGGTGATCACTGCGCCGACCTCGGCGTGCCGTGCGGCCAGATGTTGGCGGTGAGCGACAATGATTTCAGCGAGTTCGGCTTCGTCGATCTCACCATCGCGCAGCGCCTCGGCGATGATGCGGTCGACCTCTCCACGCTTGATGGCGGTGGCGACGCCCCTCGCGTACAGGTCGAGGTTGTCCAGCTGAGCCGGATCGGGCATTTGCACGAACATGCCGCCATACAGGTGTGCGACGTACTCGGGGAAGTGGCTGGTGCCGGTTTCCTGCTCGAGCAAGCGCAACTGGTCGTCGCTGAGCGGCTTGCTGCCGGCGTTCTCGTAGGCGTGGTTGTCGAACTTCTTCAGATCGAGGCCCAGGCGGGCGGCGGCGCATTCACGACCGCCGGGGTAGGCGCCGATGATCGCGCTGACCACCTGGCGCCGCGTTTCTAGGAGCGGGCGTTTCATCTTCTGGTGTCTCTCCAGGGCGGTGGCCATTACTGTTTGTCTGCAGCTCGGCGGATACCGGGGACAACATCTGCCCCTATCTCTTCAGATAGGTCCTTGAGAATCGCGTAGGCGAGGCGGCCATTAGGAAAGCGATCCGCTCCTGCCCAGCGAGCCACTACCTGGGTGACATTGCGTGGCTCGTAGCCGCGAGCCAGGGCGAACTTCCGGTAACTGCTGCCCTTTTCGACGAGACGTGCACGGATCTGATTAGGGGTCATAGATCGAGTGTTCCCATATAGATAAGATGTACTCACTCGGACATATGTTAGGCACTCGTTTGGAAATGTCAACAGATAAAAATGCACAAATGGAAACTTCTGTGCGGCTGCGTGCGGCCTTGGAAGCCAAGGGGCTTTCGATAAAGGAAGCTGCAGAAGCCTGCGGAATACCGTACAGATCGTTCCAGAACTATACCCTGGGGCTGCGGGAGCCGAACGCTGAGGCCTTGGGAACGATAAGTTCTCGATTGGGTATCTCTGTTGACTGGCTGCTTACAGGGGATGGCCGGATGCTCAGAGGCGTATCCGTAGGAGAAGCGCCCGGTGGGGCGGAGAACCCTCGTGAGCAGGCCCTGTTGGCACTTTGGCGCGAACTAGACGAGGGCGAGCAGCGAGAAATACAGCTTGCTGCTGAGGAAAAGAAACGTCTGAAAATTCTGGAGCAGCGCCTTGCGGAGCTGGAGGCCGTTGTCGCTGATGTTAAAAGGCTGGCATGATCTGTTCTTATTAGGAACGGGCATGGACGGAAAGTCATGGCGGTGCTTGGTAGCAGGGAGCGGCTTGTGCTTCAACAGCGTGGGATTGAAGTGGTGTCGGGTGTCTACGGTACCTACTACTCCCTCACGAGCAAGGGGCTGTACTGGCTCTTCAATCACGTCCATGAGGTCCGGCCCACAAAACTCCGGTTCTCCATCCCACTTTTGAAGTCACTTGCCTCTGTCCAGCCGACCAGCAACTGGCGAAACCTCCGTATCACCGCGGTAGTCCTGCCCACCTACAAGGCTCAGTACTACCAGTTGGCGGTTTACCTGAATGGTTCTCCGCCACGGCAGATCTACTATTCCCCGGTCGAGCGTAGCGTGCCGGAGGAGTTCAATCTTCTTAGCGGGGCGCCATTCATCTCGGCGGCAACACACGGGGTAGGCGAGGTAAGAGGCCAGCTCACTGAAGTAGAGCGGCAACGGCTCACCGCAGGCGAGTACATTGAGGTGGCGCTCTGATGAGGACTTGTGCAATGCAACGCCCAATGAGAAAACTTTTCAAGGGTAACTGTGTTCTTGCTTGAAGTTTTTAAATTATGGGGGTGTCTGCCTTTAATGAGTTTTTCTTTGTTGTGCGCTTTTTTGATTTGTTATGGGAGGGTATATGGACTTAGAACTAGAGAAATTCAGAGCCAGAATACTTGTGGTGGTTGGGCGAATGGTGATGTTTTTGTTTTTCTTGGTTTTTCTAATTTCGGCGATGAAGAGCATTGCTATTAGTCTTGATGGGAACGATCTCGGTGTCTTCGTTAATGTCAGGAATTCGATACTTGATCTCTATCATAATACCCAGTACCCAGTCGTGAGTTGGGTTTGGGAATATTCTCCTGTTTTTTATAATTATCAGGTTTCTAGTCTTTTTACCTTTGGTTGGATGGTGGTGTTTCTGGGTTTCTCGATTGGTGGAGTGTTTTTATACATGGGCAAGAAAACCCTAAGAGAGCATGATGAGGCAAAGAATGAAGCGAGAAAGAGTAAGTTGACTGAGGCCTATAAGAACAAGCTTGGATGAGGTCTGTGTGTCTCTGGTCTGCTCTAATTGTGTAGGCTAATTACATAAAGATGTAATCAAGAGAGCTCGCTGTAGAGTTTGAAGGTTCTATCTTTTGGTTGATGCTTATTTGGAAAATTGTGTGGGGACAAGGTGAAGCGTAAACCTTTAAGCAGAACATTGGCTCTGAGACCTGCGATTTTCGCAAAAGAGATAGGCAGGAGTCTATCAGATCTCATGGCAGAGGCCTCAGCTGCGTGTATCACTGTTGGAGATAGACAAGTCCATGATGAACATATTGGGCCAGAAGGCCCTGAGATTGATCAGACTTATTTCTATAATAATCTGAGGAATTATGGCAATGGTGCTGTGTTTTTTGAGCTTTGGTCCTATATACCTGGACGTATGCCCGCTGGGTTTACCCCTGACCCTAATGTAAATAATGCCTCATATGATATTGCGCAGATTGTAGATGGCCGAGGAAATCCAAAGGAGCTTATTCAAATATCACATGTTTTAATATTTGGAAATGTAGTGATAGTTGAAGCTAGTAAAGGGACGGGTGGCTCTTTTCTTATTCAGAAGTATATCAACAAGCTTCTGCGCGCAAAATGTGCACCTAGGCCTCCTACTGTCATGCTGACGACGGCTATTTCTTCTGATCTAGATAAGGAGATTGAGCAAGGGGGTGGCGCCGTTTCCGTTTCTCTTGGTATCTCTGCGGCACAAGAGCAAAATGAAAATAGAGTTGCAGGACTTCTCTCGAGGGCCCATTCTGTTTTCAGTAAGACAGGCTTGGTTGCGTTAAGTTGGACGGCAGAGAAGGATAGCGTTCTCGATACTGAGGAAGTTGTAGAGGAAGCTTGTACAGCTAAAGATGATGAGTTTGATCGAATATTTATTAAGCTAAAGCATGGAAGTATTAAAGGGCTTTCAAGGTATAAAATATCTATGCCTATAACTGTTCGGGATGCTGGCGGAAGGAACCCTGATCATGCAGAGATTCGAGAGAGCATGATTCACTATCTTGGGCTCCTTATGGCTCCCGATAAGAAAGGCAATCGAGTTATTGACGATGAGGGTAACATGATAGGAAATGGCTAAGAACTGGCTTCCTGAAGAACTAATTAATGTATGGCTTGTTGTTAGGGAGTTTGGTACTGTCTCAAGAGAGGCTCATAATCGAATATTCTCACTGTTGATTAATATGGTCTTTATGTTGTGCGGGTGTGGGGTCGGCTATAGCCTGAGTCTCTCGGCACAGGATAAGGTACTTGACTCAATAATAAGTTTTTGTGGAATAATTATTGGTTTTGTTATTACTGCAATGCTCTTTTCTGGGCGGAACCCTGCTGCTGATAAGTTGAGGTATGAGCAGGCAAAGGTATATGCTCTGAAGACAAAATATATATTGCTCTCTCAGACGCAGACCTTAATTGCTTTCCTGTTTTGTGTGGGGTTTTGCTTGCTAACAATAATGATTAAGAATTCAAGGGTTAACTTGCTTGATTCGTTATTGCTTTTTTCTTTGGCAATGGGGTACTTTTCTTTAGGCGTTTATCGGACGATATTTCTTCCTTTTCAAATATACGATGTTCATTCTTTTGCGCTGGACTCTCTAGTACTGGAGAAAGAGGAGCAAGCTAAAGATAAGGTAAAAAATATTATGGACGGATTTAAAGAAGTGCAGTGATTTTGAGGCGTCTTAGGATGACTCCTTCGTTGAGTGTTGCGCTTCATTTTTATCGTTGCCTTTTTTGATTTCAGAGGCTTTAGATGCTTTGATCTATGTCTCTGGATCGGAATATTGTCCCCCGTAAAACACAGTTTCCTTTTTTAGGTCAAGCGTCTTTGCATAATGTTTTATTAGCATCTTACGGAGGGTTTCGTTCTCCACCTCTAGGGCCTTGTTCCTCTTTTTAACTTCTCTTATCTCCTGTAGGGCTTTGTTTAGTAATTTTTCTATCTTTTCTTTCTTATCTTTTTCTGAGTTACCGAAAAGAATATCGGAAATTCTTTTTTTTAGATCGTTGTTTGATTTTGTTAGTATCGAAACTTGGTTTTTAAGATTTTCTACTTCGGATAGCTTTTTTCTAGGGTTGGGAGGGTTGGCTTTTGCACTATTTATCTTAGCGCGCCTTTTAGCAAGCTTTTCCTTTCGAGACTCCTCTTTCTTCAGCGCCACTTTAAGTAAAGAGTCAATCATTGACGTCTCATTACTTATTTCTGCTATTTGGTTGGTGGGCTTGGGTGCCGTTGAGGTGCAGCTTCTCCCTTTCTCCAGAGCTTCTAAAATGGCGCTGCCAAAAGTGGTTGTTGGCTTTTTTGCGGTTGACTTGGAATTTTCCATTTCCGATCCTCCCGAGGTACGCTTAACTTATTTACATCTTCTTCAGGAAGATTTCCAGAGGAAGTTATTAACTTTCTCTCCTAACCGGATGCGCAAATCCCTGTAATATGGAGAATCGAGCGGCTAGCGAGCCGCCTGCAGGCGCTTCCACTCCCGATCCACAGCCCGCTTCGCGCTGCCCTTGGTGCTGTACAAGTAGCGCAGGCGGCGTGGCTTGCTCTGGTCTCCCGCGGTGATGGTCTTCTCCGTCCCACTCTTCTCGTCGCGGTAGTAGGCGATGATGCCGGTGTAGTCGCCGCCGGTGTCGTCGGCCAAGTCGCTGACCAGGTCCTCTGGCAGCTTGCTTTCCAGCTCCAGGCTGGTGATGTAGCCGCCGTCGGCGCTGAGGCTGTGCTGCACATTGCCGCCGTACCAGATGATCGCATCGATCTCCGTCTTCACGCCCTGCAGGGTGTAGGTCAGTTCCGGGATCAGGTCCGGCCGCCCCTTGGCGAGCACGTAGCTGAGCGTGGCGCTGCCACGCTGTAGGCGGTTCCACTTGGCGCGGGCGGCGCGCAGGGCGCTCTGGCGGTCGCTGTAGGTGTGGCGCAGGTCCTTCAGGTTGTCGCCCTTGGCGCCGGCGATTGCCTCCTGCTTCTTCGCGCTGTTCACGTCGTAGAAGTACGCGCGCACGCCGTCGTAGCTGTCGCGGTCGGCCTGCAGGTAGCGGTGCTGGTCGCCATCCTGGCGGGTGAGGTTGATGTGCGGCAGCGCCAGGCCGCTGGCAGTCTTGCCGCCGCCGGCCGGCAGGCAGAGCAGGCAGCCGGCTTTCACGGTGGCCACCGCATCGAAGTCCTCGCCCAGGCGTGTCAGCAGGTTGGCGTCGGACTCGTTGGCCTGGTCCAGCTGCAGGATCGGCAGGCCCGCCAGCGCCGGCGCGAGCACCGGCTTCAGGTTGTTGCCGAGGGCGATGTCGGTGAGCACGTCGCCCAGCGTCTTCGGGCTGCTCCAACTGCGCTCGCGCTTGACCTTCAGGCCCTTGCGCAGGTCCGCCGAGCGGGCACGGATGCTGAGCACGTCCGGCGCGCCGCTGTGCTCGGTTTCGTCGACGGTGTAGGTGCCCTTGTCGACCAGTCCGCTGTCACTCCAGCCCAGCCAGAGGTGCAGCACGGCGCCGCGCGGTGGGATCGCGAGCAGCCCGTCATGATCGCTGAGTGTCACGCTCAACTGATCGGCCTCGAGGCCGCGATTGTCGGTCAGGTCCAGGGCGATCAGTCGTGGGCTGATGAGCTGGGCGATGTCGTTGCCGTCGACCGTGAGCCGGAACACCGGCACCGGGTAGCCGGCGTCGCGCTGCAGCTGCTCGACGGCGCTGGTCAGGTAGCCCGTTACGCGGGCGAGGGCGACATCGATCACAGGATGCGTCTCAGCAGGTTGCCGGCGGTACCGAGGACCGAACCGAGCAGATCGGTGCGGCCGTCGTCGATGCGTTTGAGCTCGAGGGAGAACTCGATCCGCCGCGGGGTGCCGTCGGCGAAGAAGAGTGTCCGCGTCTCGGTGACGCGCTCGATCACCCACAGGCCGTAGATGCGTCCGGTGCCCTCGACCATGGGCCAGGCCGACCCGGTGTCAGCCATCTGCCGCAGCACGTCCAGGCTCAACGCGCTGCCGGCCAGCTCCGGCAGCAGCACGCCGGGCAGGGTGATCGCGTCGTCGCCGCGACCGACGAACTGGCGCGCCGGCTGGGCACCGATGCGGCTGCTGCTGGCGTGTCGCCACTCGGTCTGCCGCTGGAACTCTTGGTAGGCCAGCGTGTGCAGGCTGAAGACGAACATCCCGAGGGACAGCATCATGGTGGTTACTCCCGGTCCTGCAGGCGGGCGCGCAGGCGTGCCGCCTTGTTGCGTTCGCGCTCGTCCAGCAGTTGGCTGAGCGTGCGTTTCAGGTCTGCGGTGTCGCTGCCCGCGCCGGCCTGGATGGTGATGTAGTAGGTGTCGCCGCCGACGCTGATCGCTGCTGGCGCCGAACTGACCGGGGGACGGTTGTCGATGGTGATGGCCTGCGCCGGGGCGCTGGCGCCGAGCACCAGGGCGCCGATGGCGCCGGCGCTCTTGCCCAGGGCGCCCAGCATGGCCAGTAGCGGCTGGTCGAACGTCGGCGGCGTGATCGCAGGGCGGGGGCCTCGGGCAAACTCCCCGTCGAGGCCGGCGACAGCCTGACGGCCCGCGCTGACCAGGCCTTGGCCGAGACGTGCAATCACGCCCAGCGGGCCGGCCTGGCCGGCGCCGAGGCCCTGGGCCAGGCCGTCCATGGTGAACCCGCCCAGGTCGGCGAATACCCGCGACGGCGAATGGATGCCGAGCTTGTCCTTGAACCAGTCGATCGCGGCGCCGCCGACGCGCTGGACCGCGCGCTTGATCTGCCCTATGCCGGCGAGCAGGCCGTTCACCAGGCCCTGGACGATCATGTTGCCGAAGTCGCTGAAGCGCGCCGGCAGGTCGATGCCCAGGTAGCCCAGGACGCCGGCGAAGGCGCGGTACATCAGGCCGAGTGGGTTGAAGTCGAGGAGGATGCGGATGATCCCGCCGATCCCGCCGTTCAGGCCCGCCTGGATCTCTTCCCACATCCCGAGCAGGTACGCCTTGACGGCGTCCCAGTTGCGATAGATCAGGTACGCGGCGCCGGCCAGCACCGCCACGACGGCGGCAATTGCCAGGACCACCGGGTTGGCGGCCAGGCCCCACAGCGCGATGCTCACGACGCGCAGGGCGGTCACCAGCGGGCCGATCAACAGGCCGGCCAGCATGCGGATCGGTGCGAACAGCAATTTCAGCAGGCCGATCAGGCCGGGCAGGCGAATGCCAATACTGGCGAACATGAAGCGTAGCGCGATCATCGGCCCCAGGACTCCAGCCACAGCGATCAACAGGCTTCCGACGGTGGCCATCAGCGCCGAGAACGCAGCAATGGTGATGACGATGGCCTTGCTCAGCAGAGGATTCTGTTTGAGGAACTCGCCGACCTCGTGCAGCAGGTGGCTGAAGTCCTGGGTGAGTTCGCGCATCCAGGCGTTGTTCTTGTCGAACAGCTCGACCGAAATGTTTTCCCAGGCGGCATGCAGCATGGTCATGTCGCCCCGGAGGTTGTCCAACTGGGTAGCTGCGACCTGGGCTGCTTCGCCTTCACTGTTGTCCAAGTTGCCGCGCATGGTCTGGAACTGGCCGCTCTGCACCGCGCGCATCAGGGTGCCGAAGGCGGTCACCGCGTACTGGCCGGCGATATCCTTGAAAATCGCACCGCGCTGAAGGTTGCCCATCGAGCGGGTCTTGTCGTTGATGTCCTTGAGGATATCCAACATGTCGCGCATGTTGCCGGCACTGTCCTGGGTAGTGACACCCAGCTTGGCCACCGCCTTGGACAGGCCCAGGCGGGTCAGCACTGAACGCATCGAGGTGCCGGCCTGGCTGCCTTGCACGCCAGCGTTGCCCAGCAGCGCGGTGGCCGCCGTGACGGTTTCCAGGCTCTGGCCATACTCACGACCGACGCCTGCGGAGTACTTCAGCGACTCGCCGAGCATGCGGATATCGACGTTGTTGCGAGTGAACGCTGCGGTCATGACGTCGGCCACCTTGTTCATCTTTTCCGCAGGGATGCCCATGGCGGTTTGGATGTTGGAGGCGATATCGGCGGTTGACCCCAGGTCCATGTTACCGGCGGCGGCGAGGTTAAGCATGCCGGGCATGGCGCCGAGAATCTGCTGCGGGGTGTAGCCGGTGCGGCCCAAGAAGTACTGACCCTCGGCGACTTCCTTGTCGGTGAACTTGCTCGACAGTGGCAGGGTCCGGGCCTGCTGCCGCAGGGCCTGCATCTGTGGGTCGTCCTTGCGCTCGATACGGGTGACGGCCTGGGTCGCCGACATCGTGGCGTCGAATTCGTAGCCGACATTGAGCAGTTGTTTCAGCACTCCGCCCGTGTACATCCCAGTTGCGCGCGCAGCCATGCCGGTTCCGCCCAGCGCGGCAGCGCTCTGGATGCCACGGCTGTAGGAGTTGCGGGCGTGGGTCAGGCGTTCCTGCTGCTGGCTGAGGTTGCGTAAGCGCTGCGCCTGGCTGTTGATGGCGCCATTGGCCGCCTGGATCTGCGCGCGCAAGTCGCGCTCATGCTGGCCGAGGTTGCGGGTGCTGATGCCGGCGTTGCTGAGGCGCGTGCGCAGTTGCTGCAGGGCTTGGCTCTGCTGCAGGTGTTGCTGCTTGAGGAAACCAGCTTCACGGATGGCCCGGTTGTAGTCGCGGGTGAGCGCACGGGTGGGGTTGCCGGCGGTGGCCATCTGCTGGGCCAGCGCTTTCACCCGGGCCTGTTGCGCGGCCAGCGCGGTGCTGACCTGCTCCAGAGCGCCGCGCTGGGTACGGAACGCGCGCACGTCGCTCTGCTGAGCGTTGAGCTGCTTCAGGCGCTCGCGAGTTGCCTTGAGCGCCCGGGCCGTCGCGTCGCTGCCTTGCATGATGCGACGCAGGGGAGCGGTGGCTCTGTCGATCGCGCTGAGCAGCACGCGCAGCTGCAGGTCATTCGCCATAGGCGGAACTCCGTACCCGGGCGCGTTCGCGCCATTCCATCAGTTCGGTGAGCGAGAGCCGGTCCATATGGTCCGGCGCCCAGTGAAACGTCACGGCCAGGTCGGCCATGGCGTTTTCTACGCGATCAGGGAGGCTGCCGCCTTCGCCCGCTTCTGCAGCAAAAAACCGGCGATCACCTGGCCGCAGGCGAGCAGGTCGGCCGGGTCCATGCCGGTGGCCTCGGGCTCGGTGATGGTCGGCTGGCTGATGCGCGGCAGGATTTTGATGGTCGCGGCCACATCGAACTGCAGCAGGTCGAGCAGGTGCAGGCCGCGCAGTTCGCCAGAGGAGGGCTTGCGCAGGGTGAGCGATTCGATGGACTGGGCGCCGCGCTTGATCGGCTGGTCGAGGGGGACGACGTTGTCGGGAGCGTTCTGCAGGTCAGCGGGAGTCTGTTCGGTTTTCATGGGCGTCGGTATCCAAGGGGGAAAGAAACCGCCGGCCGGGCCGGCGGGAAGGGATTACAGGCCGATGGCCTTGCGCTGTGCCTCGAGCAGGTCCTTGCCGTTGACCTTCTCGACGAAGTTCAGCAGGTCGATCTCGATGACTTCCTCGCCGTTGACGACGAGCTTGTAGTAGCTGCAGGTGGTGGTGATCTTGTGCTCGGTGTCTTCGCCGGGCTGGGCGTCACCCATTTCGATGGTCTCGTGCCGGCCGCGAACGACGATTTCGACGGGCGTGACTTCGCCGGTATCGTCTTGCTGGAATGAGCCGGCGAAGCGCAGCATGACGCCGCTGGCACTGACTGCGCCGTACTGTTTGAGGGCTGTCAGATCCAGGCCGCCGAGGGTCCACTCGAACTGGATGCCGTCATCGTCGAAGCCGAGGTCGGCCTTGACCGGGCCGTTCATGCCGCCCCCGCGGAAGGCCTCCATCTTGCGGGCCAGCGGGGGCAGGGTGCAGGACTTCACGACGCCCTGGTAGCTACCGCCGTCGTTGAAGAGGTTCATGTTCTTGAGCTTGCGCGGCATGGCCATGGTAGGGCTCTCCGGGAATCAGGTGGGTCGGCTCCCCGTCCGGGGAGCGCTGGGTGTCAGGCGTTGACGCGGCTGGCGAAGTCGACGAGGTAGCTGTCGGTGATCTTCTGGAAGAAGGTCAGGTCCTCGAGCGGCGGCACCGGGGTGTAGTCGTAGGTGATGCGCAGCTTGCCGGCCTTGAGCGTGTCCTTGTCGTTCATGTTGGGGTCGTACCAGGCTTGGGCGTCGATGATCAGACCGAGCCCCTTGAGCTCGCGGAACTTCGCGTTCACGCCCTCAAGGATGTCGCGCACCAGTGACGGGTGCATGGGCTTGTCGACCGCCCACATGTGCGCTTCGGCGATGGTGTCGGCCAGCACCTGGGCGGTGCGGGTGTAGTTCTCGAAGGCGAACAGCGGATCATCGCTGCAGGTGCGCGAACCCCAGAAACGGAATCCCCCTTCCTGCACCAGGGTGGTGACCTCGTTCTCGTTGAGGTAGTTGGCGTCGGTGCTGGGGCTCTGCAGGTCCCAGAACACGTCGGCGCTGATGCCGGTCACGCCGTTGACGGCGACGTTCGACAGGGTCTTGTGCCAACCGACCTCCTGATCGATCCGGGCGCGCAAGCCCAGGGCCTGGGCAACAGCTGGCGTAGGCACGGTCTGGTTGACCACGGTGCTCCAAGTCAGGAAGTCCGGCCAGATCACCATGGCTTCGCGCGCGGCGAAGTTCTCGCGGTAGGCGGTGGCCTCTTCCTTTGTCTTGCAGCCGCTGGCGGAGACATAAGCGAAGGCGCGCAGTTGCTGGGCGATGGCGATGAGTGCGGTAGCGACCGGCTGGGTGTCCAGACCCGGCGCGCCGAGGATACGCGGTACCACGCCCAAGCGGGCCTTGGCAGCGAGCAGGGCCTTCATGCCGGTGTACTTGCCTTCGGCGCTGACGCCGCCGATGACGGCGCTATTGGTCGCGGCTTCATCTTCGCCCGGCTTCACCCGCACCACCACAGTGGCGGCGTTGGCCTGGTCGGCGATCGCCTGCAGGCTGGCGGCCAGCGTGCCGCTGGTGCCCGCCTTGCCGATGGCAGCCTGCACGTTGGTGATGAGTATCGGCGTATCGAGCGGGAAGGCGGTGGCGTCGGCGTCTTCGGCGGTGGCTACCAGGCCGATGATCGCGGTGGCGATGGTGCGAATGGGGCGGGTCCCGTCATTGATCTCTTGGACCCGGACACCGTGATGGTATTGGTCAGCGGCCATGGGGTGTGCCTGTGCAGTGGTTGGATGACACTGCACAGGCTGCCGCGCGCGCGGTGGAACAGCGAGCGAGGCGCCTTGTGGCACGGCGCTCTACAAAATGTCAGGACGCCAGTTCGCCTGCCAGCCATTCCGGCGCTCTCGGCCGGTGTTCTGCGAGCGGAAACTCTCCAGCTTCCGGCCAGTCCCGGAGTGCGCGCCGGTAGGTCTGTAGTGCGCTGTATTTCTCGGCGTCGAGCGTGGGCACGTCCCCGGCCTCGATCTCATCGCGGTGCCGGGCAACCAGTGAGTCTGTTTCGCGCAACCGTGCGTCGCGCCAGATGCGCTCGAAGCTCTCCCGTTCGTCCCGTGTGGGAGCTGGTGGGTCCAGCAGGATCGGCCGCCCGTCTTTGCCGACCGCGATGCGTTTGCCACGTGCCTGAGCCGCGAGCAGGTCCGCGTGCTCGTCTGCGGTGATCTCGACTGCGTCGTCGGGGATATCGGTGTTGATCGCTGTGTCGTAGAAGGCGATGGGTTTCGTGCCGAAAAAGTGCGACATGGTCTGTCCTCAGTAACCGATTGCGACGTAGTTCACGACGCCGGCCATCTCGCGTGGCGTCGATCCGCTGTTCAGTGAGCAGGCGATCGCCGTGGGCGTAATGCTTCCTGACCAGACGCTGAACCCGTACCAGCTCGAACTGGTCCCGCCGTATTGCAGCGACGGCACGACAGTCAATGGACCGTTGGGGAACGCGATGGGTAGCGTGGCCCATCCGGTGCTTTCGCCGGTGCCGGGCGGAATGCTGACGCTGCCGAACTGCAGAATCAGGCCGCTCGGCAGCTTCTGATAGCCCGGCGACGAGCGCAGCGCGGGGAATGCCGGGGTGGCTTCGATAAGCCACATCGACGCCTGGTATTTCGTGAGGGAAATCGACGTGCCGTTGGGGATGATGTAGGTGGTAGCAGTCCCGGAGGGGTCGGTTGCGCTGATGAAGCGGTCGGTTGTCGAGCGTTGCACCAGCGTTACGGTGAAGCCGCTCAGGTTGACCAAGCGCAGCGAGGCGCCTTGTGGGAGCGCCGAAAGTTGCGGAGTCGTCCACGTCGCCTCTCGGTTATGTGCGCCGGCCACCACAGTCAGGCCGACGAGGGGGGCGTCGAGGATAGCATCGCCCGTCAGCACCGCTGCGCCGGCCATGCTACCGAGAGCGGCACGCACATATTCGGTCGTGGCGATCGACGAATCCCTATCGAACGCCGCCGGTGTCGGCGCGTTGGGGGAGCCTGTCAGGGTGAGGCTATCGGCGAGCTGGACATCTATCGTTACGTCGCTCGAGCCATCGAACTGAACACTGCCGCTGGCCTGGCCGCTCAGCGTGAGTTTGCGAGAGTTCACGAGTTGCACGGCTTTCCCTGCGGGCTTCGTTCCGTCGATCAGCCCATCCACGAGACTCTTCAGCGCGGCGGTCGGGCGTGACACATGGCTGATTAGCCACAGGCCTGGCTGGTACTTCGAGATAGTTGCGGTGACGTTGTTCGGTATCGTGTACGAGATTGCGACGCCGGACGGGTCGTCCGCGCTGATGTAGTGATCCGCAGCGGTACGCTGGACCAGCGTCAGTGTCGAACCGCTGATGTTGACGATGTGGAACGACGCGCCAGTTGGAAGAACAGATAGGTTCGGCGTGGTCCATGTGAAATCGCGGTCATGCGAGCCCGCGACGAGGATCGAACCGATTACCGGTTCATCCAGCACCGTATTGCCGGTGTATGAGATTGCGCGCGCGGCGCTACCCAGGGCCATTCTGACGTACTCGGTCGTCGCAAGCTTCTGGTCGTGTGCGAACAATGGTGGGGTGGGGGCTGTTGGTGCTCCGCTGAATGCCGGTGAGAAGAGCGGGGCGTAGCTCTTCAACTGGTCGAGTACATAGGCGCGCGTGGCAAGCACCACTGCAGGATCGATCTTCAACTCGACGTTGGCGGAGTTGCTGACGATCAGGTTCATGCGCACAACCTGCGTACGTCCCGATCCCTGATTCAGCAACGGTTTGAAGCTGGGCGCGCAGTTTGCGACCGCGACAAGGTCGTTGTCGGCATCGTAGAGCCCGATTTCACGGATCCACCAGCCGCCGACGTTCTCCGGGATGATCTGTTCGGCGATGATCACCGCCGCATTCTGCGGATCCACCTTCAACTGGTTGAGCGGCGCCCGGCGTCGCTCGTTGACCAGCGCGGTCTGGGTGGGGGAGGGAATCGGGTCGGTGCCGCCCGCGTCACCCACGCCCATCTGGGTAATCTTCCATGGGATGCCCAGCGCATCGGCGTTGGCCTGCTTGGCCGCGCCGATGTTGGTCAGGATGGCGAAGAACTGTGAATTCTGATCGATCATGGGTACACATCCAGGGTATCGATGGTGTGATCGCGACCGCCCCGGCCGATGGTGCCGGTGACTTCGATGTCGCGGGGGCTCGGGGGATAAACGTCGATTTCGTCGCCGTCGTAGACGGCGGCGCCCAGGCGCACGCTGCCGGTGCTCTCAAGGCTGATGGCGAGGCCGACGAGGTGCCGGGTCAACGGCTTGGCGTCGTCGATCAGCCAGGTCAGTTCCTCGTACATCTCTTCGGTGATACCGGTTTCGAGTACGCCGACCAGCAGTTCGAAGGTTCCGGGGATGCCGGCCGGCGCCTGCTGCCACCACTCACGGACCTCGATCAGATACCCCAGTGGTTCAACTACGCGGCGCAAGGCGCCGATCGTGCCCTTGCGCGAATGGATGAAGAATGCCGAGCGGATGGCGCCGCGGCGTGCCGATTCAGGCCACGCGCTGCTCCAGCGGTCAACGGAAAACGCCCACGCGAGGTACGGCAGAAGATTCGCAGGGCAGGTATCAGGGTTGCAGAGCGTGCGCAGCGGGATCGGTACCCGCTGTATCTCCGCCAGCGCCTGGGCTGCCAGGCGTTCGAGCTCGGAGGCGTTGCGAGGCAGCAGTGGAAGCGCGGTCATGGCTCGGTACCGATAGTGAGCGTGATGTTCGTGCAGTACGGCGCCTGGCTTGCAGTGGCGGCGATGTCTTCCCAGCCGGCGAGTTCGACTTTACGAACCCCTTCGACGTGCAGCGCGGCATGGATCGCCGACTCTGATACTTCCATCCCCAACCGCCGTCGTTGAAAGACATAGGCCTCGAGCTGCGCGCGGGCGGCGGCCTGGATCGGCTCGGCTTCGGGGCCGATGGTCGTAAGAAACAGCGATGCGCTGATGCTGTACTCGATGACTTCGGCGCTCTGGACGATCAGTCGGTCGGCGACTGGGCGGCGATCTTCGTCTGAGAGATAGCGCTCTACGACGGCCAGCAGCTCTGCTGGCGCGGTGCCGTTACCGATGGCCGACTGCACGGTGACAACGGCGACCGCGGGCGATGGGCTGACGGCCGAGGCATCGCCGACGCGGCCGTCGGCGGCGCGGGCGTGGAAGATGTAGCTGTTACGCGGTCCCGCGGTGCTGAGGCCTTCCCAGGCCATCTGCGCCCGCTCGCGTAGGCTGTCGTCGGACTCCAGCAGTTCCGGCACGGGCGGCACCTTCGACGGATCTCCGGGCTGGATGACCAAGCGTCTGACGTTGTAGTTCGCGGCGAGCTGGTCGAGGTCGGCGCCCTGGGCGCTGGCCAGCATGTTGGCGAGAGCCGCCTCGTTGACCCGCTGGCGCCAGAGCATTTCGCGGTACGCGTTTTCCTCGAGCAGCTTGGTCAGCGGCTCGGACTCCAGGGCGAGGCGGGCGGCGATTTCCGCCTGCTGATCCTCCGGCCAGAGGCTGATGGCGTAGGCCTTGCGCTCGGCGAGTATCTGCTCGTAGTCCAGCTGCTCCACCGCGTGTGGTGGTGGCAACTGGCTGAGGTCGATGGCGACGAAGTTCGTTGTCATGCGCTGGCGCCCATCTGCAGGGGGATGCTCAGGTTGTGCGGCTCGTTGCTGTCCACCAGGGTGGCGTCAATCTCCATGAGCACCTGGCCGGCCAGGTTCTGGCCGGTGATCTGGACACGGCTCAGGCGGATGCGCGGTTCCCAGCGCATGAGGGCCATGGCGGTGGCGGCATAGATCTGCAGGCGGGTGGTGTCGTTGAACGGAGCATCGATCAGCTCCGGCAACTGGCTGCCGTATTCGCGCCGCATGACGCGGCTACCGATGCGAGTGGTGAGGATGTCGGCGATCGACTGGCGGATGTGTGCCAAGCGGTCGATGGCGCCGCCGGTATGGGCATTCATTGCGGTTTCCCCGTCGTAGCGCCGCCCGGCATGACGCCGCCGTGGGTATGACCGACCAAGCTGATGCCCTTGGCGATCACGTCGACGCTCACCGTGACCTTGCCGGTGACGGTTTGGTTGCCGGTCTGGATGTAGTCGCCCTGGTGGGTGATGTCGCCGACGATGTGGATGCCGCCGTCGCTGATGAGCTCGGTGGTACCGCCGGCGGGAAGAACTGCGCGCAGGTGGTGGGCGGCGCTGTCGTACTCGATCACCGCGCCGTCACGGTAGGTGGTGCGATGCAGGGCGTCGCGGTCGCCGTTGGGCGGGATCAGGTCACTGAACAAGCCGGTCAGGACCACGCCATTGGCGGTCTGCCCGGATGGGCTGAAGAGCAGAACCTGCTCGTCCAGGGTGGGGGCGTTCCATTCGCGGTCGGCGCCGGCCCGCGGCGATGCCCAGGGCAGCCAGCCGGTCAGCAGGTCACCGGTCAACACACGGACGCGCTGCGCGGCATGGTCCACCGCGGCGATGGTGCCGAGGCGGATCAGGTTCTCGATCATGCGGGAGAGGGTCGCAAAGTCAGCCATGCGCTAAGCATGTGCTGTTATGGGAAAGGATGCGGGCATCGGGGCTTGTACGAGCCTTGCGTACAAAGGTTATATATTCACAAAAATTCGCTCTTGCGCAGTATTGGGGTTATGGCGTATTTTTTTCTCTGTCCGCTTGTTTTGAGCGGTTATTAAATGATGCCCAGGAGGGCTTTTATGAACAGCGATTCTGCGAAAAGGGGAGAGTTGGCGCGTAAAGCGCGATCAGTTCTCGGAGCTAGCACAGCGGAAGCTGCGCAGCTGGTACATGTCTCCAAACGCACCTGGGAACTCTGGGAGTCCGGCCAGCGCGAAATGCCGGAAGCGTCCTGGGAGCTCTTTGTTTACAAGATCACCCATGGCATCACTCCGACTGATGAGCGCGAGCTGCTTGTGGTTGTTGACGATAACCAAGCGCCGTTGGATGTCGTTTCGAGTGACACCTTCCTGAACCTCAGGGAGCAAGGACAGGGGGAGTATGAGATCAGCTCCATGGCTGTGAGTCGCGAGACTGGCCGCCAGTACATTCACCGTACTCGCTTCAAGCTGAAGCCTTACAACGAACACGTACTGAAATTTGCCGAGCGCCATCGGCAGTGGGATTGATGTTGGATGTCAGGGGGGGAGATGCTTTAGGACACCGCTGCGGATGCTGTCTAGATCCGCGGCGGTGAACCCTAGAAGGGAGCGCTGCGCATATTGGACTTCAGGAGCGCCAGGCTCAGCACGGTCCCTCAGCCCGTACTGGTGAACCCGCGCGATGCGTGCGATCCGACCAGCGAAGGAAACCGTAATCGCCTGGGCGTCGCCCTTGGCGCGTAGATAGCGCACCGTGCGCAGCTTCTGGAACATCTTGATCTTGCGCCGAATACGGCCCTGCTTGCCGCGCAGTTCGCGCTTCTTGCGAGGCTCGTAGGCGCTGCCGTCTGGGTTGCGCTGTGCCATCACGCGCTTCTGTTGGCTGCGCCGTAGATCGCGGGCGAGCGAACGCGCGAGGGCAGCACGAGGGCCTGGCTCGAGGGCGCGTAGAATCGGCCCTGCCCAGTCTTCCAGAGCCTCGAGGCTGTCAGCCATTGGCCGGGCGCCTGATCTGCGGCGTCTCGAGCATGACGGCCTCGGTAGGCGTCGGCGGCGTCCACTCGGCCAGCAGCTCGCCGTTGGCGAGCATCTGCATCGGCCCATCGACCGCGATGGCCTCGGTGAGCTGGGGCTCTTCCGGGTGACTCACGTCGTAGCGGCCATCCTCGCGGCGCTTGACGACGACACGCTCGGTCAGTGGCAGGACGATACCGAGGTCGACCTTGCTGCGGTCGAGCATGTCGGCCTCGAAGGTGATGCCGTCCTGCACCTTGGTGAGGTTGGCCAGCAGATCCGACTGGTTCACCAGCAGCCAGCCGAGCAGCGGCAGAAACACGCTGTCGGGGTGCCCGGCGAAGTCGGTGAGGATCACCTGCAGGTCATAGGCGTATTCGAAGGACAGGCTCTCGGCCGAGGTGCTGCGGACCCGGCCGTTGTCGATGAATATCACCAGGCGGTCGCCGTTGTTCCTGAGTTCCGGCACGGCGGCGAGCAGATGCGCTTTCAGGCTATCGGGCTTGTTCATGGGTAGCCCCTTGGGTGCGGATGATCATGTCGACCTTCGCGGCGCACTCGGCCCAGGCCAGGCCGATACGCTCGACCTCAGTCTGTAGACCGCCGTTGTCCTTCGGTGCCGCTGACTCCAGGCTGCAGGGCGTCACGGCGGGACAGCCACTGATGATAAGCGGCCGCTCCGGTGATAGCGGGGCGCTGTTGCAGCCGGCGAGCAGCATCAGGCAGAGGCTGGTCAGCCCACTGGCGATAGGGTTCATCGTCACGTTTCAGGTCCTCGATCAAGCGTTCGCGGATGGCCAGCGCCTGGCGCAGTTGCTGCCGCTGTTGGTCCAGGTCGGCCTGGGCCTGGCGCTCGCGGGAAAGGGCGGCCTCGAGGGCCGTGATGGTGCCGGCCTGGCGGGAAAGCTGGGCGTCGCTGGCTTTCCTCGCCAACTCGGCCTGGGCCAGGCGGGCCTGCGCCAGGTCGATGCGCTGCTGCTGTACCCACAGGAGCAAGCCGAGGGCACCGAGCAGGGCGGCGCTGTACAACACCTGGCGCAGAAGGCTCACGTGCTGGCCTCGGCGCAGTTGGCGTGTTGCTCGTAGGCTCGCGCGAGCTTGGTGTCGTAGAGGTTCCGCTTGTAGTCGGGGCCGTTGTAGAGGCGGGCGAAGTCGGCCCATTTGCGAGCCTTCAGCGCCTTGTGTAGCGCCGGGTCGGTGTCGATGAAGCGGACGAACGCTTCGAACTGGGCCGACTCGCTGCGCCCCATGGACTCGGCGAAGGCCTGCACGCTGACGTAGCCCAGGCGTTGCCAGTGGAAACCCATGATCTGGAAGGCGCCCCAACTGGCCGACTCCAGGGCGGCGGTATCGTCGATCTGGCGCGCGTTCGCCAGGCGCTGGTGCTCTGCGGTTCCACCGGCATAGCCGCCCGGGCGAGGGTTCACCAGCGCGGGGAACTGTGCGGCCAGTTGGTCGGCGGTGACCTGATCGTGGGCGGCGAGACGGCGGTACATGATGTGGCGTTCGAACAGGATTGCCGGCTTGCCGTTGCCCAGGAACCCCTGGCCGTTCGACTCGACCTGGTTGACTGCATAGATCGTCGCCAGCGGCAGGCCGAGGCGAGCTCCGGCGGCGACGAGGTCGGCGTTCTGCAGCAGGTGCGAGCAGTCAGCGCCGCCGAGGGCGGACAGTGTCTTCGGGCCAGCGATGCCATCGGCGACCAGTCCATGCGAACGCTGGAAGGCACGCACCGCGTCCTCGGTGGCGGCGCCGAAGTGGCCGTCCTCGTAGAGGTTGGCGCCGGCCCAGGTGTTCAGTCGACGCTGAAGCTGGAGGACCTCTTGAGAACGGTCACCATATCGAAGGGTCATGCGGATGGCCTCAGCAGGGCGGCGACGTTGCCGCGGGAACGGAAGATCAGCAGGCACAGCAGGGTGGCGACGATGGCGTGCCAGATGCTGACCGGTGGGCGGTAGAGCAGGATTTCCAGGCCGCAGATGGCCATGGATGCGCCGAGCAGGCTGGCGAGCAACGAGACGCTGCGGCGGAAGCGGGCGCCGCAGCGCTGGTAGCAGACCAGGCGCAGCGCGGCAGCGATGTAGGCCAGGGCGGCGATCAACGGAACGGCAGTCATGAGCATGTCAGCGACCTCCTCGGATGCGGCGCCAGAGGTCGTCGAAGTCGACCTTGTCGACCCAGGCGACCGCCTTGAGGCTGAGGGGAATGACTACCAGGGCGCAGACGAAGGCAGAGAAGGCCAGGTTGGTCAGCCAGGGCACACGGGCGAGGGCGACATCGGCGAACAGGTAGCCGACGCAGGTCGGCAGGATCAGCGACAGCAGGCGCGACCAGGCCTTCAGGTCCTGCTTCGTGCCGGTGGTCAGCCAGGCACCGAGCAGGGCGCCGAACAGCATGCCGCCGTCGACCGGAAGGGTTACGCCCAGGCCGAGGCCCATGATGGCGCCGGCCGTGGCGGTGGTGGTGAGGTCAGCCATGCGGGGTGGTTCCTTGCAAAGTGGTCAGTCCCATAGGTTCACCATCTGCCGTTCCGGGGCGGCTGTCGGAATGTCCGGCATGGTGACCTTGAGGCCAGGGGGGAGGGTGGGGCCGTGGTCGGCCAGGCCGTGGTTCGCCTCGAGGACCGCCTCGGTCACGCCGGCGGTGCGGCCGTAGTGCCGCCAGCACAGCGCCTCCACGGTGTCGTTCTGGTGGGCGATCGCGACGGCGGCCATCAGATCAGCTCCACCGTCGTGCGGGGACGCTTGAGAAAGTCGCGGATCGCCCAGCGCTGGTCGCGGCGGTAGTCGTCGATGGTGGTTGCGATGTCCTGGGCCTTGTCGTTGCCGCTGGTGGTGGTGTCGTACCAGCGGTAGCGCTCGGCCACTTCGGCGGCGGTGGCAGACTGCACTGCGCGCAGATACAGCTGCACCAGTTCGGAGGTGTCCCGCACCTTGTCGGACGGCACTTGGGCGAGTTCGGCATAGCCGGCCGCGATCTTCTCAAGGCGCCAGGCCCGCAGCTCGCGGTTGACGCTGATCACCGCGGCAATGACCGCGACTTCGAGGCGCGCCGGATCGACGCTGGAGTCGATGCGCAGGTTCTCCCGCACATGCTCGAGTTCGATGGTGGGCCAGAAGGGATCGCTGTTGATGTGCCCGCTCGGGACCGGGCCGTTGGCGATGAATCCGCTCATGCTGCTGCTCGCTTGAGGTCGCCGGTGGTCGGGGCGTCACTGCTCAGGAAGGAGAGGACCTGGCAGATCGGCCCCGAGCCGGCGGGGCGCGGGGTACGCTAGGTCAACCGCCAGAGGCGGTCAGTTTCTTCTGGAGCCGTTCGGCGGCCTCCAAATCCTTCTTCCCGCCGCACTTGTCGTGCAGTTGGATCGCGCGCTTGAGCAGATCGATGCCGGCTTGCACCTGCCCGGGTTGACCGGGGCTCTCCACAGAAAGGCCTTCCAGGGTGGCATGGCCGGCGGCGAGGTAGAGCTTCGCGCGGGCTTCGTCGGGCATGTCGGCCTGGTCGGTGAGCAGGAGGGTGCGATGCAAGGTCGCAAGGTCGAAGCTGCCGCCGGTCTTCTGTGCCTTGAGCGCGGCCTCGGCGATCTCTTCGGCGATGACGCAGCCGGAGGTACGCGCGAAGCGGTCGGGCATGACCAGGTCGTGTGCGAGCACGTAGTCGGCGATGTCCAGGGCGCCGGCGTAATCGCCGGCATCGATGCGCCAGAGCATGACAGTGGTGACCACCTCGTCCTGGGCGCCCTTGCCGGCCTGCAGCACGCCGGAAATGTACGGCTGGTAGGCCGGCAGCAGCTCGACCTTGAGCGCTGCCTTGCCTTCGCCGGATTGGATGTTCTTCAGTCGGCTGCGATCCTGATACAGCTGGGCGAGCTGCAGCTCATAGGCGTTCGCGCCTTCCATGCCCTGGTGCGGGGCAGTGGCCGCCGCCTCTTGAGCGGCGGTCACGCGCAGGAAGTGCGCCTTGGCGGGACTGAAGGCCATGTCATCTACTCCGCGACTTCGATGTTCTCGACCAGGCAGCCGAGGCCGTAGTCCTCGACGACGTAGGCGTCGTTGCTGGACTCGTAGTTCTCGATGCGGTTCTTCTCCGGTACCTCCTTCAGGTAGCGGCGTCGACCGCCGATCTGCCAGTAGAGCGACAGGTTCTTCAGGGTGGTGACCATGAGGCCCTTCTCGGGCACGTAGGGCACTTCCACCGGCGGCAGGCCGCCCATGCGCTTCTGCGACAGGATGAGGTCGGTGGCGATCTTCTCGGTTGCCGGCTGGTCCTTGTTCACCATCGGGAAGTACTTGTCGTGGACCAGCTCGCGGCCGAGGATCACCACCAGGCCCGGGTCGCGGCGGTGCCAGGGATCGATCAGGCTGCTGACCACGTCGAACACCAGGGCGTCGAGGTTCTTGTAGTCGGCGTCGGCGCCGTTGCCGACTACCACCTTGCCGGTGGTCTTCCCTTCCTTCAGTACCCGTGCCGGAGCGTTGTTGCGGTACTGCTGGAACCAGCCAATGTTCACGTCCTGCAGCAGTGGGTTGGCGGCGCGGTTGGTGGTAGCCGCGGCGCTGGTACCGTTGAAGCCGATCATCAGGCGGTCGAGGGCCTGGCGCTTGAGGATCGCGTCGCGCAGCAGGGCCTGGAACTCCGGGAACTTGGCCCAGGCGTCGAGCATGGCGTAGGTGATGGCGGTGTCGAAGTCGGTGTGCTTGCACTCGTAACGCTGGTTGTTGAGCGCGGACACGTCGCGCGGCTTGCGTACACCGTCGCCAGTGGTATCGGTACGGCTGGCGATAGTGCCGCTGACGCCGATGCCGATCTTCTCGCCCTGCAGCTCGTCGACGCCGTAGACGTTGATCTGCTTCAGGAACTCGCTGGACTCCTGAATACGTTGCTCCAGCTTCTGCTGGACACTCGGCTCGACGGCGAAGGTCTGGACGGCGGAGTTCACGCCGTTGAGCTTGGCGAGCTGCGCCAGGTAGGCGTCGAACTGTTTGCGGGTTTCGTTGCGCATGGTGCTTTTCCTTTGGATACCGGGGCGGGGGACGGTTAGCAGTCGGTCAGGGCGACACTGCCGCCACCGGTGACCGGGGGCCGCTGCTGTTGGCTGTGGTCCCGGGTGCTATCGAGGGTGCTCTTGAGGTCCGCCAGTTCCTTGGTGACCTTGTCCAGCTGGCTGGCCAGTTGCTGGGTCTGCTTCTTCTGCTCGCCGAGTTGCTCGCCCAGGTCGCGGCTGTGCTCGGCGATCGCTTCGACGGCCTCGCCGACCTGGCCGAACTCGGCTTGGGTGCGGGCTTCCTTGCCCTTGAGCAATTCCTTGACCTTGGTGAACAGCGCTGCGCCGACCGAGGGCTTGTCCTCGTATTCCTCGAACTCAAGGGTGCCCTCTTCGGCAGCGCTGAACAGGGTGTCGGGATTGGTCTTGCGGCTGGCGAGGGTCCCGTTCTTGGCACTGAAGGAGAGCGCCTCGGTACCCAGGCTGGCGGGCGAGTCGGTAATGGCCAGGCCGACCAAGTAGGCCTTGCCGGTGTCGGCGAACTTGGGATCGATCTCGACCGAGGTGTAGACCTTCTGCCGCTGCTTGTTCAGTTCCAGCAGCGCCTGGTTGGGCTCCAGTTGGGCGAAGAGGGCGAGCTTCTTCTGCCCGTTGATGTCGATCTCTTCCGCCTTGCACGCCAGCACGTCGCCATAGGCGCCGAACTCACCAGCCGGCCAGGCCCACTTGATGTGCTCGCAGTTGATCCGCGCGCCGTAGGTGTTCGGGTCGTACTGCGCGGCCATCTGCTCGATCCAGTCGCGCTCGATGTTGCGGCCGTCCGTGGTCGCCCCTTCGACGGCGATGCGGAACCATTTGCTGCGGAATTTCTTCATGCCGGGAGTCCTCAATGCGGCTGATGCGGGGTGCATGGCAATGAGGGGCATGTTCGGGACGCGCGCGCGGCCCAGCAATCAAGCGGGATTGTAGGGCGCGGAGCTACAAGGGGCGGCGCTACTGAGGGGCGAGGGTGGGCGGCAGCATCTGCGCCATGAACGCTGCCGTCGAAATTCCCATCCGTGACAACCGCCGCCAGGCCAAATTCCTGTACTGGATGGGCTGGCGTGTCTGCGACATCGCCGACCACCTGGGCGAGAAGGACAAGACCCTTCACTCATGGAAGGACCGCGACGGATGGGACCGGGCCGACAGCGTAGAACGGATCGGGGGCGCCCTGGAAGCCCGGTTGGTTCAGTTGATCCTGAAGGACGGCAAGACCGGCGGTGACTACAAGGAAATCGACCTGCTGCATCGGCAGCTTGAGCGCCAGGCGCGGATCCAGCGCTACCAGGGCGGTGGTACGGAAACCGACCTGAACCCCGAGCTTGCCAAGCGTAACGAAGGTCCCAAGCGCAAGCCGAAGCGCAACGACATCAGTGAGGAACTGACCGAGAAACTGGTCGAGGCCTTCCTCGACGGTTGCTTCGACTACCAGAAAGACTGGTACCGCGCGGGCAATCAGCGAACCCGCGTGATTCTCAAGTCGCGACAGATCGGCGCCACGTTCTACTTCGCCCGCGAGGCGCTGATCGACGCGCTGGAAACGGGGCGCAACCAGATATTCCTGTCGGCCAGCAAGGCCCAGGCACACATCTTCAAGGCGTATATCCAGGCCTTCGCGCGCGATGCGGTAGGTGTCGAACTGAAGGGCGACCCGATCATCCTGCCGAACGGCGCGGAACTGCACTTCCTCGGTACCAATGCGCGGACTGCCCAGGGCTACCACGGTAACTTCTACTTCGACGAGTTCTTCTGGACGTTCAAGTTCAAGGAGCTGAACAAGGTCGCCAGCGGTATGGCGATGCAGAAGCGCTACCGGCGGACCTATTTCTCGACGCCCAGCTCGATGGCGCATGAGGCCTACGCATTCTGGACTGGCGAGCGCTTCAACAAGGGCAAGCCGGCCGCCGATCGCATCAAGATCGACGTAAGTCATGACGCCCTGCAGCAAGGGCGACTGTGCGAGGACCGCATCTGGCGCCAGATCGTCACGATCCTCGATGCCGAGGCCCGTGGCTGCGACCTGTTCGACATCGACGAGCTGCGTCTCGAGTACGACGCCGAGGCTTTCCAGAACCTGCTGATGTGCCAGTTCGTCGACGACGGCGCGAGCATTTTCCCGCTGACCATGCTGCAGCCATGCATGGTCGATAGCTGGGACCTGTGGTCGGAGGACTACAAGCCGTTCGCGCTGCGGCCGTTCGGTGATCGCCAGGTGTGGCTGGGCTATGACCCCGCCGAGACGGGCGACACTGCGGGTCTGGTGGTGGTGGCGCCGCCGGCGGTACCGGGCGGCAAGTTCCGCGTGCTGGAGCGCCATCAGTTCCGCGGCAAGGACTTCGCCGAGCAGGCCGAATTCATCCGCAAGATGACCCAGCGCTACTGGGTCACCTACATTGGCGTCGACACCACCGGGATGGGGTCTGGCGTCGCGCAACTGGTGCGCCAGTTCTTCCCGGGGGTGCGCACCTTCAGCTACTCGCCTGAGGTGAAGACGCAGTTGGTCATGAAGGCCTGGTCGGTGATCAAGAACGGCCGCCTCGAATTCGACGCCGGCTGGACCGACCTGGCCCAGGCGCTGATGGCTATCCGCAAGACCATCACGGCCGGTGGACGCCAGTTCACCTACACCGCCGGCCGCAACGACAACACCGGCCACGCCGATCTGGCCTGGGCGCTATTCCACGCATTGCAGAACGAGCCGCTCGAGGGGCAGACCCCCGCGAATACCGGGCGCATGGAGATTTTCTGATGAGCAAACGTCGCAGCCACCGCCGCCAGCAGCCGGTTACAGTCCAGTCCGCCCAGGAAGGCGAGTTCATCCCGCGCCAGGGCGGCCGTGCCGAGGCCTTCACCTTCGGTGATCCGATGCCTGTGCTCGACGGCCGGGGCATCCTCGACTATCTCGAGTGCTGGTCGAACGGGCGGTGGTACGAGCCGCCGCTTTCCATGGAGGGGCTGGCCAAGGCGGTGGGGTCGAGCGTCTACCTGCAGTCGGGCTTGAAGTTCAAGCGCAACATGCTGGCCAAGACCTTCATCCCGCACCGCCTGCTCAGCCGGGCGACGTTCGAGCAGTTCTCCCTGGACTGGCTGACATTCGGCTCGGCCTACCTCGAGCAGCCTCGTTCTCGCCTGGGTACGCGGATGCCGCTGCAGGCGCCGCTGGCCAAGTACATGCGCCGCGGCACCGATCTGGAGACGTTCTATCAGGTGCGTAGCTGGAAGGATGAGCACGAATTCGAGAAGGGCAGCGTGATCCAGCTGCGCGAGGCCGACATCAATCAGGAAATCTACGGAGTGCCAGAGTGGTTCTGCGCCCTGCAGAGTGCCCTGCTGAACGAGTCGGCCACGCTGTTCCGGCGTAAGTACTACAACAACGGGAGCCACGCCGGCTTCATCCTCTACATGACCGACGCCGCACAGAACGAGGAAGACATCGACGCGCTGCGCACGGCGCTGAAGACCGCGAAGGGGCCGGGCAATTTCCGCAACCTGTTCGTCTACGCGCCGAACGGGAAGAAGGAGGGGATCCAACTGATTCCGGTCAGCGAGGTGGCAGCGAAGGATGAGTTCGGCTCGATCAAGAACATCAGCCGCGACGACCAACTTGCCGGCCTGCGGGTATATCCGCAGCTGATGGGGGTGGTGCCGCAGAACGCTGGTGGGTTCGGATCCATCAGCGACGCGGCAGCGGTCTGGGCTAGCCTGGAACTGGAGCCAATGCAGGCGCGCTTGCAGCAATTAAATGAAATTATCGAGGAGGAGGTTGTTAGGTTTCGACAATTCGAACCAGCTAGCACTAAGTTGAACTAGAGCTAGCTGGTCAGGGTCACTTCACCAATCTTAGATAGGCCGCTCCCCGAGTGGGAGGAGCGGTCGTAGGTCCTAAAACCAAGGACTCCAAGCCCGTAAGTTCTCGAAGGAATTCCGGCTTAACTTGAAGAGCCTTTGCGATTTCAGTTGCACGTATACCCTTCTTTTCTGCAAGAATGAAAAAAGATCGGGCAAGCATCTCTGGCGGCTCTTGGTCGATCAGATAATCATCTTTCTCTCCATCTGACTCGCCATATTTTTTTAGTGTCATTACCCCAGTCTTATACTGAGTCTCGGTGATGAGATCCAGTTGTTTTGCTCGATAAAGAATTGCGGCCTTGCTGACCTTCCAAGTCAACTTGAACTCACGCATTCCCTTCCAGTCAAGCCTACTACCATTGGGACGTGGGAATAGTTTAGCCATCATGGAACGAGGTAGAAGTAGGGCGCTGGCAAACCTATTGGCTTGCCCCTCAGTAACCCGGTCGCCGGTAACAATACCTTCGTGCATGACTAGATGTCCTAGTTCATGAGCAATATCAAACCGCTGCCGACAAGCACTCTCTTTCGCAGAGTTACGTACGATGAAAGGGCGCTCAACGGACACTGAGAGGGCGTCGATTTCCTTCGATAACCCTTGGAATGTAGTTACCAAAGCTCCCAGGTTCTCTGCGAGTCGAGTCATATTGGCTATAGGGCCTAGACCAAGCTCCCATTCTTTTCGGCAATGCTCGGCTGCGCGCTCGATGTCCTCAAAGGACTGTACCATTGGAATGCTAGGAATACCTATGGGGGGCAGCCGAAGCTCTTGGTCAAGAAACTTGATCAAAGAGTCGATCATTTCGCCTCGGGCGATAGCAACCTGCTTGATGGTATTTTTGGTGGTGAGTAGCTTCCTAAAGTGAAATTGGTCCTCATTCAATCGGTGTGGCTTAGGCGCGAAGAAACCGACCTCTACCTTTAAGGCCTCTGCGAGGTCGCCCATAAGTTGCTCTGTTGGCGATCCTTGCCCTGTTTCTAGTTTATGAAGGTACTGGCGAGTTTTGCCGACCTTTTCCGCTACCTCTTCAAGAGCTAGCCCGCTAAAAACGCGGGCTAGTCTGAGAGATGCTCCGTCAAAAACGGTGTTCATCTACTTCACTCAGATTGAGCTTTATCGCTCTTTTCAATGGAGTCATCACGGACGTCAACCTCAGCAGGCTGCAGCTCTCTGGAAGCAGGAGTTTCGTGATCCACACTGTGAAGTACTGGACCCGAAGCACCGTAGGCCCATTGAGACACTTTATCTTGGTAAACGTTGTATCCGATGAAGAAGACTCTGTCTTCGTCTTCGTCGGTCAATGCCCGCTCGACTACGAATCGCCACATCACTGGAGTGCTATCGTCTTCAGCAAGCAAGTCATCAACGGCGTTGCGCTTGAAGAAACCCTTCTTGTCAGGGTTTTCTGGGTCATCTCGGAAAAAACGGCATGGAACACTGCCAATGCGGAAGGTGACGTCCATGCCAGGGTTTGCCAAACTCAACCAACTGTATCTGCGGCTCAGACACTGCTCAATGAGCAGGTTTCGGGACCGTCCGAAAACGGTTGCCTCCCGGGTATAGGAGTCGTCATAAGGCGAATCCATTTCACGCAGAGTGTTGAAGCGGATGTCGAGCAGGAGTTCGGCAATTTTTGCCAGGCGCTCGTCAGTCAGGTCAGGGAAAAACGAAGATGGGTGTCGGCTGCTCATGAGGGTTCCTGGCAAAAACGGATTTTTGTCAACCAAAGAATCTGGCAAATTTCTACTTTTGTCAACCAGGTGGGCGGAGTCAGAACACCTCTGCGACGTGGTATTGACTCTCGGTCTCGAAAACGCCGACAACCATCTCTCCACGATCCTGTCGCACGAGTGCGATGGCTTCGTCGATCTCATCGAAGCAGAGCGCTGCTGCTGGACCTTTGATCCACTGCCTTGCAGATTGGAGATCGCTTTCCTTGATATTGCATAGGAACTCATCAGAGGCAGGTATGTGAACCGCGTAACCGTGGAAGGCGGCTGAGTCGGGTAGGCCAAGCTCGGCTTTGATGTCTGAAAGTGGACGGCGTTTGAGGCCTAGCGACTCTGCTACCTGGCTTTGCCGTTCTCTTGCTTGTTGGACTCGCTCAGCCTTCGAGCCACGATTTTTTGCTTCTCCCATCCATATCCCCTTCGCAAACAGGCGTCTGGAGCCAGAATATCAGTTGGCGCGCGCAGTCGTCCCCCCGCCACGCCTCCGCTCTAAATAGACCTCTTTTTCTGCACTTTCTGCGGACCCCAGCCAGCAGGCTTGGCGGGGCGCTGCTGGTGGCTTTCTGCGGTGATGAATCCCTGCGAAACCCTGCAGAGCAGGTGCTTTTCTGGGAGCGGCCAAAGCCCTCTCCTTGCCTGGTTTTCTCTCGACCCCTTGGGAAAAGGTAATTTTGGTAATTTGACAGTTGAAGATGATTGAAGGCCGCGTGGTTCCTGGCTTTCAGCGATTACCTTGAAAGGTAATTTAGGGTAATTGAAAAGGTAATTTTTCTGTAACTTATTGATTTTTAAGGGGGTGGTGAATTGAGGAGCTTACCTTCGAGAAAGGTAATTCGATTACCTCAAAATTACCATATTATTACCTTTAAGGATTTTTCATAAGCTATTGAAATTAAAGGTAAAAATTTATTTTTCAAAGAGAGATTACCAAAATTACCCCATTTCAATGGGTCAACATGAAATCCGGCTGTTGCCCTGGGACGGCAGGTCTGACGGGAGGCTTCCAGGCTCTCTTGCACACGCTGGGAACACTCTGGGAACAAACGCGAGTGAAAATGAACAGTAGGGCCCAGGAATAATGCGGCCTCTAGCGAGGTTGGGGCGTTTCATATGAGTTCGAATCTCACCGCCTCCGCCATATCCGCGTACTGAAAAGCCCCGCTGAGCGGGGCTTTTGCATTTTCGGGGTGCTGCTCTTCCGGATCGTTTCCGCAGCCTGCCCGGCGTCGATTCGATGACTCTCCGATTTCGCCGGGTAATGGCTTCAGATCACGAAGAAGCCGTGGGTTCCGTCGCGACCGAGTTGTTCCACCAGGCCGAACTCCCAGTCCAGGTAGCCCTGCATCGCTTCGCGCGGATTGTCGGTACCTTCGTAGGGGCGGCGGTAGCGGTCGATGCGCGGCGACGCCAGCAGGCTTTCGCCGTCTTCCGTCGGCAGGCCGGCGGCGACCCAGGCGCTGGTGCCGCCGTCGAGAAGGAACACCGGCTTGCCGCTGAGTGCCTGGACTTCCGCCACGGCGAAGCGCGCCAGCAGGCTGCTGCCGCAGGTGAGTACGTAGCGCTCGGCCGTGCCCAGCCGTTCCAGTGCCTGCTTCAACTGGCTGCGCAATACCCAGGCGGCGCCGGGGATGTGGCGTTTCGCATAGTTGGCGCTGGCGGTGAAGTCGAGCACCCGGGTGCCCGGTTCGCCCAGCCAGCCGGCAAGGGTGGTCGGGTCGATGGTGTCGGCCCGGGGTTGCCTCGGCAGCGGCGCGCTCCAGGCGCCTCTCTCGCTGAAGTCGGCGTCGGAGAGCCCGTCCAGTACCGCGACCTGCCAGCCCATCTGGGCCAGCCAGGAGGCGCTCATGTTGGCGCGCACGCCATCATCGTCCACCAGTACCAGGCGCGCGCCGCGCACGCTGGCGACATGGTCGGTTTCCTGAACCAGCTGGCCACCGGGCGTGGAGCGGGAGCCAGGCAGGTGGCCGGCTTCGTATTCCTCGGGCGTGCGTACGTCGAGCAGGTAGGTGGTGCGGTCGTGCTCGTCCTGCCATTGGGCCAGTCCGGCCAGGTCGAGGCGTTCGACGCCGGCGCGGTCGGCGACGGCACGGGCGCGCTGGGCGGCGGCCTTGCGAGTGTCCTGCGAGATCGCACCGAAGCGTCGCGTCTGGCCGTGTTCCAGTTGCTGGCCGGCCAGCGTCCAGCCGATGGTGCCGTTGCGTAGTGCCGCCACCGGGTTGGGGATGCCGGCGTTGAGCAGCGACTGGGTACCGATGATGCTACGGGTGCGCCCGGCACAGTTGACTATCACCCGGGTGCGCGGGTCCGGCGCCAGTTCGGCGACGCGCAGCACCAGTTCGGCGCCGGGCACGCTGATGCCGCCGGGGATGCTCATGGCCTGGTATTCGTCGAAACGACGGGCATCCAGGATCACCGCGTCGGCCCTGGCGTCGAGCAAAGCCTGTACTTCCTCCGCGGCCAGCGATGGCGTGTGGCGCTCGGCCTCCACCAGTTCGCCGAAGGCCTTGCTCGGCACGTTCACATCCCTGAACAGCTCGCCGCCGGCGTTGCGCCAACCGGACAGGCCGCCATCGAGCAAGGCCACGTCGCTGTAGCCGAGGTCGAGTAGGCGTTGCGCGGCGACCGGCGCCAGGCCTTCGCCGTCGTCGTAGAGGGTAATCGGCGTGTCGCGGCGCGGCACCCGGGCATGGATCTCCAGTTCCAGCCTGGACAGCGGCAGGTTGGCGGCGAACAGGGGATGGGCCTGGGCGAACGGGTCCTCCTCGCGCACGTCGAGCAGCGCCAGCTCCCGGCGGGCGAGGAGAGCGGCGCGGATATCGTGGAAGGTGCGTACGGCGATCTGGCTCATGCGGGGTTCTCTTTCGACAGGTCCCAGATATTGGGCAAGCGGCTGTTGGAATAGCCGGAAATGAAGGGTTTTTCCTCACCTTCGGCGCTGAACACGGCACGCCGTACCGCGCCGATATTGGCGCCGTAGACGTGGATACTGATGGATGTGCGGTCGCTGAAGGCGTTGCTGACCTGGTGCACGTCGCCAATGCGTGGCGACAGCGCTTCGACCTCGCCGGGCTCCAGGCGTCGACGGGCTCCGCTGGGATGCGGACGCCCACCCGCATCGAAGGCGTACGGCTGCGAGTATTCGGCCCCGCGGAGCATGCCGATCAGGCCCCAGACCCGATGATCGTGTACCGGTGTGATCTGGCCCGGCCCCCAGACGAAGCTGACCACCGAGAAGCGCTGCCGCGAGTCGACATGCAGCAGGTACTGTTGGTAGCGCTGTGGATCGGGACGGGCGCAGTCTTCCGGCAGCCAGTCGTCCTGGCGCACCAGCTCGGCCAGCAGGGGGTGGGCTTGGGCGAGCAGGGTGGATTCGTCGGGACGGCTGTCGAGCAGTGTCGCCAGCTCGCCGATGAACTGGCGCAGGCGGTCGAGGCGCAGGATGGATGACATGCGGGGATTCACTCCGGGAAGTTCTGGCGGTACGGTAGCAAACGCTTTTTTATTCCTGAAATGCATTTTGAATCTAAGCTAATATGCGAGAAATGCAATTGGTGCCGGCCCCATGAAAATCGATGACATCGACGCCTTCGTCGCGGTGATCCGCAACGCTTCCCTGAGCCAGGCCGCCGAGAGCCTGGGCCTGACCCAGTCTGCGATCACCCGGCGGGTGCAGAGCCTGGAGGAGTCCCTCGGAGTGGCATTGCTGGACCGCAATACCAAGCCGCTCAAACCCACCGCCAGCGGACTGCGGGTCTACGAACAGTGCCGGCGGGTGTTGCGCGAGGTGGATGGCCTGCGCGAACTGGTGGCCGGTGACGCCGCACCAAGTGGCGTGCTGCGCCTGGGCGTGCCGCAGAGTATCGGCGAGGTGGTGTTGCTGGATGCCCTTCGGCGGCTGGCCGACGAGTACCCGGAGCTGCGCGCGCAGGTCGGCACTGGCTGGGGTAGCCATTTGCTGGCGCGCCTGGAGAATGCCGAACTGGACGCGGCAGTGGTGTTGTTTCCGCCAAGCAAGGTGTTCCCCGAAGAACTCGGCGCCACGCCCCTGGGGCGCATGGATCTCTGCGTGGTGGTCGCCCGCGACAGTGCCATCCAGGCGCGACGCCTGCTCGATTGCTACCACCATGGCTGGGTGCTCAACCCCGATGGCTGCGGCTTCCGTGCCGGCCTGCAACGGGCCCTGGCCGACCAGGGCCTGGGCCTGCAACTGAACCTCGAGACTTTCGGCAGCGAGCTGCAACTGGGCCTGGTGGCCGCGGGCCGGGGGCTCGGCCTGGTGCCGGCGCCGGCCCTGGCGCGTAGCCGCTACCGCGATCAGTTGCGGGTGCTGCAACTGGAGGATTTCCAGCCGCTGATCCAGCTCTGGCTGGTGCGTCCGCGCCTGCTGGGCAACCTCGAAACGCCGGCACGGCTGTTCGGCAGGGCGGTGGCCGAGGGGTTGGATATGCAAGCCGGTTGAGTAGCGGCGCCGGGAGATCCCCGGGAGACGGGCGCGTGAATGAGAAGGGGCGGCAGTCGGGATCAACATTCCCCTGCGAGCCCCTTTTCGCTTAAGAGGGAAGAGGGAGCGAGGGCGGCTACGCATAGTGTCCGCCCTGGGAAACGCAAAGACGGAAAAGCTAAATATGCGTATTTAGCATATTAAGATATGACAAAAATGAATTTCCATCATGTAGTTTCAGCCTGTAGCTTCTAAGAAAAGCACCCATGCAGATGTTTTTCTTATAACGACAGCCGCCAACCTTATCAGTCGAGCGGCCCAGGCGAGGGCAACAGCGTGAGCGTGGAAATTCTCGGCATGATCACCGCCACACCGAGTTCCGAGGTGGACCAGCCGTTGGGGGAGGCAGTGGACGCCGGTTTCGTCCGGCGTTTCGCCCAGGCCCATGAGGACGCCGGCTTCGACCGGGTGCTGGTGGGGTATTTCAGCAATGCCGCCGAGGGCGCGGTGGTCAGTTCCTTCGTCGCCGCTGCCACCCGGCGCCTTGGCGTTCTCCTGGCCTATCGCCCGGGGGTGATCGCAGCGCCGCTGGCGGCACGCCAACTGGCCACCCTGGATCAGTTCAGCGAGGGCCGCCTGGCCCTGAACGTAGTCAGTGGCGGTAACGACGAGGATCTCGCGCGCGATGGCGACTACCTCGATCATGATCGCCGCTACGCCCGTACCGACGAATACCTGCAAGCCCTGCGTGCTATCTGGACCGCCACGGGACCGGTGGATTTCGACGGCGAGTTCTACCGCTTCCAGGGCGCCTCGCCAGCGGTGCGCCCGCGCCAGTCGCCTCACATACCGATCTATTTCAGTGGCTCCTCCGACGCAGCCATCGAGGTCGCCGCCAGGCACGCCGATACCTACATGCTCTGGGGCGAGCCGCTGGCCGCAGTCGACGGGCATATCCGCCGAGTGCGCGCCGCCGCCAAGGCCCAGGGACGTGATCCGCGCTTCTCGGTGTCATTCCGGCCGATCGTCGCGGATACCGAGGAGGCCGCCTGGAAGCGTGCCGCCGAAGTGCTCGAACAGGTCCGCGAGAACCGTGCGCGCCTCGGCCTGCCGCTGCGCGACCACCAGCCGCAGAACGTCGGTTCGCAGCGCCTGCTGGCCGCCGCCGAGCAGGGCGAGGTGCTCGACAGCCGTTTGTGGACCGGTGTGGCCCGGCTGACCGGGGCGCGCTGGAATTCCACCGCCCTGGTAGGCACCCCCGAGCAGGTCGCCGCTGCGCTTGGCGAGTACTACCGGCTGGGCGTCTCGACCTTCCTGATTCGAGGCTTCGATCCGCTCGGCGACGCCGTGCGCTACGGCCAGGGCCTGATTCCCGCCATACACGACCATATCGCCCGCCTGCCGCTGTTGCGGCACGCCGGTTGAGGAACTCCGATGAAACTCAAGCAATACCTGCTAGCCAGCTTCGTCACGCTTCTGCTCGGCGCTTCCCTGGCCCAGGCCGCAGACCTGCCGACGTTGCGTGTGGGCGACCAGAACTACTACAACGTGCGGGCTTCCATGGAGGCTTCGGGAGTTCTCGAAGGCGCGCCGTACCAGGTCGAATGGAAGCATTTCCAGTCCGCCGCGCCGGTGGCCGAAGGGTTGCAGGCCGGAGCGCTGGACCTGGGTTTCCTCGGCGACTCGGGCTTCATCTTCCTCGCCGCCAAGGGGGCGCCGGTGAAGCTGGTCGGCGTCTCGCGGCAGAACCCCGATACCATAGCCCTGCTGGTGCCGAAGGATTCTCCGGTGCGCAGCATTGCCGATCTCAAGGGCAGGAAAGTCGCCTACTGGCCCGGTGCCTGGAGCCAGCAACTGACCTTGCGCGCGCTGGAGAAAGCCGGCCTGCCGAAGGACTACGTGGCGTTCGTCAAGCTGATGCCGATCGACGCCGCCGCCGCCTTGCCGCGCGGCAGCATCGATGCCTTTCCGGTGTGGGAACCGTATATCTCGCAGCAGATCGTGGTTTCCGGCGCACGGCCGATTCTCACCGCCCGCGACCTGATGCCGGGGCTGTCCAGCATCGCCGCCAACGCTGCCTCCATCGAGCCCAGGCGCGCGCAGATCGCCGACTTCCTCGGCCGCCTGCGCAAGGCACGGGCCTGGGTCGAGGCACACAAGGAGCAGTACGCCGACCTCTGGGCGCAGAAGGCCAATCTCGACCGGGCAGTCTCCCGCCATTGGATCGGCCAGGCCGGCATGAGCGTCGGCCCGGTAGACGCCCAGGCCGCCGCCGACTACCAGGAGACCGCGGATTTCCTGCTGCAGACCGGTGCCTTGCCCAAGCCGTTCGACACCTCCACGGTGATCGACACGTCCTTCAACGAAGCCTTCCACTGAGTACGGACCATGAGCATCCAGTTTCTCGGCATGATCGGCCATCGCCTGGCCTCGGAGACCCTCGAGCCGGTCGGACCTATCCTCGACAAGCCTTATATCGCCGCTTTCGCCCGTGCCCACGAAGAGGCCGGCTTCGATCGAATCCTGGTCGGCTACTGGTCGGACCAGCCGGATGGATTCCTGGTGGCCGCCGCCGCTGGCCTGGCCACTTCCCGGATCGGTCTGCTGCTGGCGCACCGCCCCGGTTTCGTCGCCCCGACCCTGGCCGCGCGCAAGCTGGCGACCCTCGAACACCTCCTCGACGGGCGCCTGGCGGTGCACATCATCAGCGGCGGCAGCGACGCCGACCAGCGCAAGGACGGCGATTATCTCGACCACGACCAGCGCTATGCCCGCAGCGACGAATTCATCGAACTGCTCAAGCGTACCTGGACCAGCACCGAACCCTTCGATTTCCACGGTGCGCACTACCGCGTGGAGCAAGCCTTCTCGGCCATCCGTCCGCAGCAGAAACCGCACATCCCGGTGTATTTCGGCGGCTCCTCGGAAGCCGCGCTGAAGGTCGCCGGCAAGCAGGCCGATGTGTTCATGCTCTGGGGCGAACCCCTGGCACAGGCCGCCGAAACCATCTCCGCTGTGCGCGAACAGGCGCGCTCGAATGGTCGCGAAGTGGAATTCAGCCTGTCGTTCCGGCCCATCCTCGGGCGCACGGAGGACGAGGCCTGGGCCAAGGCCGAGGCGATACGCGCAAGCGCCGGCGCGCGCCTGGGCGAGGCCGGCTTCCCCAAGGGCAAGCCGCAGAGCGTCGGCGCCCAGCGTCTGCTCAAGGCGGTGGAGCAGGGCGAGCGCCTCGACGAGCGCCTTTGGACCGGAATCGCCAGGCTGGTCGGCGGCGGGCACAACTCCACCGCCCTGGTCGGTACCGCGGAACAGGTGGCCGATGCGCTGCTCGCCTACTACGACCTGGGCGTGCGCAATATCCTCATCCGCGGTTTCGATCCCCTCGCCGATGCCGTGGAATATGGCCGCGAGCTGATCCCGCTGACCCGCGCCAAAGTCGCCGAGCGCGAGCGCCGGCGCGCTACGGCCTGATCCCATGGCCGTCCTGCAGACTCCCTCGGCGGCGTTCGACGAACGGCTGCCGGAACTGACCCGGCAACTGGCGGAAAGCGCCGATGCCCATGACCGCAGCGGAGATTTTCCCCATGCCAACCTGGCCCTGCTGCGACACCACGGGTTGCTCGCCCTGGCCCTGCCGCCTGCGCTCGGCGGTCCCGGCGCCAGCCTCGGCGAGCTGCGCCGGGTAATCGGCGCGGTGGCCCGCGGCGAGCCCTCCACGGCGCTGGTGCTGTGCATGCAGTACCTGCATCTGCGGCGCCTGGCCGATAACCCCGATTGGCCCGGCGCGCTCAAGCGGCGCGTGGCGCGCGAGGTGCTGGAGCAGGGGGCGTTGATCAATAGCCTGCGCGTGGAGCCCGAGCTGGGTTCGCCATCACGCGGCGGTCTGCCGGGTACGCTGGCGCGGCGTGTCGGCGACGGCTGGCGGCTGTCCGGGCACAAGCTCTACACCACCGGCATTCCCGGCCTGACCTGGCTGGCGGTATGGGCGCGCAGCGACGAGCCGATCCCACGCCTGGGTACCTGGCTGGTGCGCCGCGACAGCCCAGGCATCCGTATCGTGGAGAGCTGGGACCATCTGGGCATGCGCGCCAGTGGCAGCCATGAGGTGCTCTTCGAAGAGGTGGCGGTGCCTCTGGAAAACGCCATCGGCCTGCATCCCCACGACCAGCCTCCGGCGCCGGACCAGGCCGTGCTGCGCGACTTCGCCCAGGCTAGCGCGGTGTTGCTTGGTGCGCTCTACGACGGTATCGCCGGGAGCGCCCGCGAGTGGCTCGTCGGCTGGCTGCGCGAGCGCGTGCCGGCCAGTCTCGGCGCGCCGTTGGCGAGCCTGCCGAGGATGCAGGAGGCGCTCGGCGGGATCGACGGCCTGCTCCTGCAGAATCGCCTGCTGCTCGATGCCGCGTGCTGCGGACAGTTGCCCGCCAGCGACTCCGGGTTGCTCAAGGTCGCGGTCATCGACAACGCGTTGGCGGTGGTCGAGAAGGCCCTGGAACTGAGCGGCAACCATGGCCTCAGCCGGCACAATCCGCTACAGCGGCACTACCGCGACGTGCTTTGCGGACGTGTCCACACGCCGCAGAAAGATAGCGTCTGGAGCGCGGCGGGGAGGGCGGCGCTGAGTCTTTGAAACGTACCTCCCACGATTCTCGACCCTGGCCTTGTCGGCGACCGCACCGGCGGAACGGATAGCCCAGGATAGCCCCGGCTCCGTGCGGAGCTGCCTGGAGATTGCCCATGAAACGACCCCTGTGTGTGCTTGCCGGCCTGCTGGCCGCGACCCTGCTGGCTGGAGCCGCCAGCGCCGCCGACCTCATCAGCCTGCGCCTGGGCGATGTGAAAGGCGACCGCTACGCCGCCCTGCGTGCGTCCGGCGAGCTCGACGACCTGCCGTACAAGCTGGAAATGTCGGCGTTCCCCTCCGGTGCACCGGTGCTCGAGGCGCTCAACGCCGGGGCCCTGGACATAGGCTTTACCGGCGACATCCCGTTTCTCTTCGTCTACGCTGCCGGCGCGCCGCTCAAGGCGGTGGGCGCCTGGCACTTCAACCCGGCGACCGTGGCGCTGGTGGTCGGCAAGGACTCGCCGATCCGTTCGGTGGCCGGCCTCAAGGGCAAGCGCATCGCCGTCAATCGCGGTGGCTGGGGGCACTTCCTCGCCCTTGGCGCGTTGCGTCGCGCCGGCCTCGGACCGCAGGACATAAGCTTTTCCTTCCTCGGTCCGGTGGACGGCCGCGCCGCCCTCGTGCGTGGCTCGGTAGATGCCTGGGTACCCTGGGAGCCCTATACCTCCAGCGCCGTGCTGCTCGATCAGGCGCGGGTCATCGACAACGGAGCCGGGATCATGACCGGCTACTCCTATGCCCTGGCCAGCGACGCTGCGATCGCCGGCAAGAAGGCCGCGATCAGCGACCTGCTGACCCGCCTGGCGCGTGCCCAGGCATGGGCCCTGAGGCACCCGGAGGCGTTCGCCGAGGCCCTGGCCAAGGATCTGAACATGCCGCGCGAAGTCACTCGGCGTTGGGTTGGCGAGGCGCGCATCAGTCCTGTGGTCTTCGGTCCGGAGATTGCCGCCACCTTGCAGACCGCCGCCGATTTCTTCCATGCCGAAGGCGTGCTGCCGAAGTCGCTGGAGGTCGCCCCGGCGTTCGACTTCAGCCTGTCCGCCGGTGCTGCCGAAGTAGCCCGCCAGTTGCCCGCCGACCTCCGCGTCGGCCAGCGTTGAGGAGTTACGGAATGCGTCAGACCCTGAGCCTGTTCCTGCTTCTCTGCCTGCTCGTCGGCCAGGCCTGTGCCGACGAGCGCGTGACCCTGCGCCTGGCCGACCAGAAAGGCAACATGCGCGCCCAGCTGGAGGCTGCCGGCGCGCTGGACGACCTGACCTACGACATCCGCTGGTTCGAATTCCCCGCCGCCGCCCCCCTCGCCGAAGCACTCAATGCCGGTGCGGTGGATGCCGGCATCATCGGCGACGCGCCATTGCTCTTCGCCCTGGCCGCCGGTGCCCGGCTGAAGGCCATCGCCGTCGACAAATCCGATCCCTACGGTACCGCCGTGCTGGTGAGAGGGGATTCGCCGCTGCGCTCGGCCAACGACCTGAAAGGCAAGCGCATTGCCACCGGGCGCGGTTCCATCGGCCACTTCGTCGCGCTCAAGGCCTTGGCCTCGGTCGGGCTGGGCGAGAAGGACGTCGAATTCCGCTTCCTCGGCCCGGTGGACGCGAAAATGGCCCTCGCCAATGGTTCCGTGGATGCCTGGGCGACCTGGGAGCCCTACACCGCGTTCGCGGAGACCGCCGACAAGGCTCGGGTACTGGTCGACGGTCGCGGCCTGTGGGCTGGCAACAGCTTCCTCGCTGCTACCGATAGCGCACTGGCCGATCCGGCGAAGCGCGCCGTGCTGCAGGACTACCTGCAACGCCTGGCCAGCGCCCAGCGCTGGGCGTACCTGCACCTGGACGAGTATTCGCGAAGCCTGGCGCAGGTCATCGGCTTCCCCGAGGACGCCGCGCGCTTGCAGTTCGAACGCCGGCGCTTGCGTTGGCAGGCGCTGGATGAGCGAACGCTCGGCCAGCAGCAGGAGACCGCCGATTTCTACCAGGCCCATGGATTGATGCCGCAGCGCCTCGATGTGCGGCCGACCTTCGCCAGCGGCTTTGCGGTCTGGCAGGCGTCGGATGCGGATATCCGGTAGGCGCTGCCCGGGCATTAATGGATAACCATAAGTTATTCATCGATTGTTTTTTATTCCAATAATCTATCCATTCCGTCGCCGGCAGCCGGAACTCCGTCCCTGCGGGCGCTCGCACCTATCCGAGGAGTCATCGCATGTCTCGTCTATTCCTGCGTCGCTTGGCCATCGTGTTTGCCGCTTCCGTCGTCCTCTCGGGCATTGGTGGCGCACAGGCCGAGGAGGTCCTGCGCATCGGCTTCCAGAAATCTTCGACTCTGCTGACCCTGATCCGCAGCCAGGGCACCTTCGAGCGCGAGTTGGCCAGGCAGGGCATCCGGGTGTCCTGGCATGAGTTCCCCAGCGGCCTGCCGTTGCTCGAATCGCTCAATGTCGGCAACGTCGATCTCTCCGCCGACGTCGCCGACACCGTGCCGGTGTTCGCCCAGGCGGCGGGCGCTCGCCTGACCTATTTCGCCCGCGAAACACCTTCGCCCGCGGCGCAGGCGATACTGGTCGGCGAACATTCGCCGCTGAAGTCCCTGGCCGAGCTGAAGGGCAAGCGCATCGCCGTGACCAAGGCCGCCGGCAGCCACTACCTGCTGATCGCCGCGCTGGCCAGCGCGGGGCTTGAGTTCTCCGACATCCAGCCAGCCTACCTGACGCCAGCCGACGGCCGCGCCGCCTTCGAGAACGGCAAGGTCGACGCCTGGGTGACCTGGGACCCCTACGTGGCAAGCGCCCAGCGCCAACAACGCGCGCGGGTACTGGCCGACGGCCAGGGCCTGGCCAGCTACCAGCGCTACTACCTCGCCTCCAGCGACTACGCCAGGAAACATCCTGAAGTGCTCCAGCAGGTCTTCGCCGAACTGCAGCGCACCGGGCGCTGGCTCAAGAGCCACCCGGCCGACGCGGCCAAGGTGCTGGGGCCGCTGTGGGGCAATCTCGATGCCGCTACCGTCGAGCAGGCTAATGCGCGGCGCAGCTACGACGTGCAACCGGTGAGCGCAGACGGCCTCGACGAGCAACAGCGCATCGCCGACGCCTTCCACGCCCAGGGACTGCTACCCAAACCGGTGGATGCGCGCGCCGTGGAGATATGGCAGCCGCGGCACTGAGCGGCGCGGCTGCCCTGTGATGCGCGGCACCGGCGGCCAGCGTAGCTTGCCGCTGGCGCGTGTCCTTCAAGCCAGCCCATAGCTGATCTGCTCGGCCTTGACGTGGAATGCCTGCTCACGGCTCGGAAGATGCTGGTTGGCATCGGCGTTGCCCTGGCGCAGGCGTTCGGACCTCAGCGTCGGCAGGCGGAACACATCCTGCCGCTCGGTCTGCAACGCATTGCCGCGCATCAACTCCATCAACGGAACCTGCATGGCCGGGGTGCTCTGGCCGAGGAAGTAGTTGGGCACCTCGTCGCACCACAGCAGCATGTAGTCGCTCACCGCATCGTGCTCGGCGTCGAGCACCACGTACTCGACGCGGTGGCGCAGGACCACTTCGGCGTCGATGCTCCAGCGGGTGTCCACGGTGAACAGCGGAACGTGCTTTTCGACGTCCACCAGCAGGCCATTCACCGCCTTGCAACCGGACTTGCGGCAGGCCACGTGGTAGCGCTTGTCGGGGAGGGGGTGACGCGCCACCACGTCGCGCCCGCCAAGCAGGTGCAGGTCGAACTCCTTGATGCGGATGTCGATCAGCTCGCACGGCAGGTCGAACCCCGCAGGCGTCAGCAGCCTGGGGCAGAAATGGATAAGCATGGTTTTCTCCATCAGGCATGCCCGGGGCTTTCCCGCCCTGGGGGAGAGGTATCTCTATCGGTCGCAGGTCAGCCGGCAAGCCGCATCCTGACGGACGAGGCAGAGCCTCGCCCGGTGAAGAGCGCGAGCGCCGGTCCTGGCGGACCTCGCTGGATTTTTCTGGCTCCGGGCGCTCCCCTGCTTCCAGGGGGCGTCTCGGGCGGGTGTCAGCTCCCGGTCTTGACCCGGCTCCAGACCCGGGTACGGATTCTCTCGACCTTCAGTGGCAGGGTTTCCAGCGGGAAGAGGGTCGCCATGGTTTCCTTGCTCAGGTAAACCGCCGGGTTTTCCCGCAGCTTCCGCTCTACCAGCGGCAGCGCCGCCTGGTTGCCATTCGGATAGCCCACGTAGTTGGAGGTCCTGGCGATGACCTCCGGACGCAGCAGGTAGTCGATCAGCGCATAACCCTGCTGCGGATGCGGTGCGTCCTTGAGCAGCACCATGTTCTCGGCCCAGACCAGCGAGCCTTCCCGGGGAATGCTGTAGGCGATATGGCGACCGTTCCCGGCCTGTTCGTTGTTGACCTGGGCCATGTACGCCGTGCCTTGCCAGCCGACCACCACGCAGACGTTGCCGTTGGAGAGGTCGGTGTCGACTCTGGAGGAGTCGAAATAGCGAATGTAGGGGCGAACCTTCAGCAACAGTTCCTGGGCTTTCTGGTAGTCCTCGGGATTCTGGCTGTTGTGCGGCAGGCCCAGGTAGTTGAGGGCGATGGACACCAGCTCGGTGGAGGAGTCCAGCGTGGCCACGCCGCACTGGCTGAGGCGGGAGATGTTCTCCTCCTTGAAGATCAGGTCCCAGGAGTCGACCGGCGCGTCGGGGCCGAGCAGCTTGCGGACCTTGTCCACGTCGTAGGCGATCCCGGTGGTTCCCCAGAGATAAGGTACGGCATAGCGATTGCCGGGATCGTTGGCCTGAAGCTTCCCGAGGATGTCCGCGTCGAGGTTCTTCCAGTGGGGGAGCCGGTCGCGGTCGAGTTCCTGAAGGACGCCCGCCTTGATCAGCCCGGGCAGGATGTTGGAGGTGATCACCACCACGTCGTAGCCGGAGCGGCCGACCATCAGCTTGCCCTGCGCGGTCTCGGCGCTGTCGAAGGTGTCGAGGACGACACGGGTGCCGGTCTCCCGCTGGAAGGCCTTGGGCGTTTCCGGGGCGATGAAGTCATACCAGTTGTAAAGATGGACGCTGGTTTGCGCAGCCCATGCACTGTCCGCCGCTGTCGCACCGATCGTCGTCAGGATCGATAACGCCAGTGCACAAACTTTTTTCATTGGATTCCCTTTCCGAAACGAAACAAGTTGGATTTTGCACCTACCAGAACTGGTAGTTCTGACCTGTGGCTATCTTCGAAGGCATCGATATTATGCACATTGGAACTCTTCATGACATAACGCCGAGTGACTAATCCCAGAGGAGTAGTTGTGTGGATATCGCATTGCACGGCGGCGCCTGGCACGAGTCACTGGGAAAGTTGCTCGAAGCGCTGGACCGGCCGCTCTTCTGGCGGTTCCTGGCGCAGACCCTCGGCCAGTTCGCCCCCGTCGACAACTGGGCGGCCCTGATATTCAGCGATTCCAGTCCCTTGATTCTTTCCTTCATGGAGGAGGAGAGAGAAGAAGTCGAGCCGGACCCGCTGATCAGTCGATATATAACCGGACTCTATCTGCAAGATCCTTTCTACCAGGTATCCAGAAACTGTCGGCGCGGCGGGCTTTTTCATCTTGCGGATATCGTCTCCGAAGATTTCGAAACGACCGAATATTACAATACGTACTTTGCGCACTATGTGGTGACGGACGAAGTTCAATATAACGTCCCGCTGGATGGCGAAAGAACCCTGTGCCTGTCGTTGGGCAGCGAGAGCCGCTTCGGTGCAGAGCAGATCGCTCTGTTCGAGTTGCTTCGCCCGTGGGTTATCGCGCTGATGAAAAAACGCATCCACTTCGAGGATGCGGTCAGGGAGGAGGCGAAACCGATCGCAGCGGCGGAGGTGGAAGTCCAGCCCTGGAGAGGGTTGATATCGCCGCTGACCGCGCGGGAGTCAGATGTCATCCGGCTGATGCTGGATGGATATTCGAACAAGGAAATAGCGGATCGGCTGACGCTGTCGATCGCCACCATCAAGGTGCATCGCCGGCACATCTACGCGAAGCTGAACGTGAAGTCCCACTCCGAGATATTCGCGCTATTGATCAACCCGCCCGCGCCGCGGCTCGCCGACGCACGCTAGTGTGCCGCCTGCGGAGGAATCCGGGCGCATAAGGTTATGCGAAATTCATATTGCCCGATGCTGAAAAAGCCGGCGTCGGATTGCACTCATGGGCGAATTCCATCCAGGACGATTCGACCATGCCCGATGTACGTCTTTCCTCTCGTTCGTTGACCCCCGTGCTCTGTGCGGTGGGGCTCGCCTGCGCGCTGCAGGGCGAGGTGCAGGCCGCCGACGGTGGGCCGCGCGACGTGGCCACGGCGCCCCGGGTATTCGACATAGCGCCCGGCGAACTGGCCGAGGTGTTGTTGAACATCGTGCGCCAGGGACATGTGCCGATCGCCTTCGACCAGCGCCTGGTGGCGGGGTTGCGCGGACCGGATATCCGCGGCCGGCTCAGTGTCGAGGATGCCTTGCGGCGTGCCCTGGCCGGCAGCGGGCTGGCATACGCGCAGGACGAAAGCGGTGCCTTCGTCCTGCGCCGCGGACAGGCGCCTGAGCAGGAGACGCGAGGTGCGGCGGTGGCGCCGACCTTGTCCACCGTGGTGGTCACCGGCACGCGCAAGAGCGATGTGAGAGCGCAGGACAGCCTGAGCCCGATCGATGTGGTCAGCGCTACCCAGCTACGCAGCAGCGGCGCGGTCGACCTGCGCGATGCGCTGGTCAAACTGCTGCCCTCGCTGACCCGCCAGGCCCAGCCGTTCAACGCCTCGGCGTTGACCCACACGCAGTCGCTGCGCGGGCTGAGCCCCAACCATGTGCTGGTGCTGGTGAACGGCAAGCGTCGCCACGAAACGGCCAATCTCAATATCAGCGGGGGGCTGGAGAAGGGCTCCACCGGCGTCGACCTGGACACCATCCCGATCAACGCCATCGAACGGGTCGAGGTGCTGCGCGACGGCGCTTCGGCACAGTATGGTTCGGACGCCATCGCCGGGGTGATCAACGTCATCC
>NZ_KV811323.1:90877-172095 GCF_001813025.1 Pseudomonas sp. HMSC066A08 | reverse complement strand
CCATCGCCGGGGTGATCAACGTCATCCTCAAGTCCGCCGACCACGGCGGGTCGGCGAGCGCTGACGTCGGGCAGACCGGCGACGGCGATGGTTTCACCCATGGTGGCGGGGGGAACATCGGGCTGGCCTTCGGCGATAGCGGCTTCGTCAACCTCACCGCCGAATATCGCGAGCAGGAGCGCACGATGCGCAGCGGCATCGATGAGCGCACCGGTCGGCGCGACAACATTTCCATGGGCGATCCCGCGTTCCACCGGCAATCGCTGGCGCTCAACTCCGGTTTCGGGTTGGGCGACGATATCGAGGTGTACGGCTTCGGCACCTATACCCGACGCAAGGCCTCCTCGGCGGCCAACTATCGCCTGGCTTCGGTGGCGCCGACGCTGTATCCGGACGGCTTCACGCCGCGCCCGAACAGCGACGAGGACGACTATGCGTTCCTCGCCGGGATGCGCGGCGAGCGTCTGCTGGATGCCTGGCACTGGGACCTGAGCAGTGGTTACGGCGCCGACCGTCCCGATATCGGCATGACCCAGTCGGTGAACGCGGCGATCTACCGTGAAACCGGCAACAGCCCGAGAAGCTTCGACCTGGCGCGCTACCGCAACAGCCAATGGACCAGCAACCTGGACCTGGGGCGGGAATTCCAACTGGATTTCCTTGCCGCCCCGCTGGCGCTGTCGCTGGGCGCGGAATACCGGCGGGAAAGCTACCGCATCGACGCCGGCGACCCGGCGTCCTACTACAGCGGCGGGGCGGAGTCCCTGGCCGGCCTCTCGCCGCTCAGCGAGGGGCAATGGTCGCGGCACGCCTGGGTGTCCTACCTGGACCTGGGCACCTCCCTGACCCCAGCCTGGGAGGTCGACGTGGCGGTACGCCACGAGAAATTCAGCGACTTCGGCAGCACCACCAACGGCAAGTTCGCCACCCGTTACCAGTTCGATCCGCGGGTGGCGCTACGCGCCAGCGTAAGCAGCGGGTTCCGCGCGCCGTCCCTGGTCCAGGAGCACTACACCGGCCTCAGCGTCGGCCCGACCATCGCCCTCGGCCTGCTGGCGGCCAACTCGCCGGCGGCGAAGATGCTCGGCGCCGACGAACTGCAACCGGAGAAGTCGACCAGCTTCAACCTTGGCCTGGTACTCAACCCCTGGGAAAACGTCGGGCTGAACATCGACGCCTACCAGATCGGCATCCGCGACCGCATCGTCGACAGCGCCACCTATTCCGGCCAGGAAGCCATCGATGCCCTGGCCGCGGCGGGGATCTCGTTGCCGGCCAGCGCCAGTACGGTCAGTACCCATTACCTGGCCAACGGCGCCGACACCCGCACCCGCGGCGTCGACATCACCGGTCACTACCTCGTCGCGCTTGGCGAGTATGGGCAGGTCGACTGGGAGCTGTCGGCCAACTTCAACCGCACCACCTTGCGCAAGAACCATCGAGGCGCCAACGGCGAGCCGCTGCTCAATGCCCAGCAGGTCGCCTGGATCACCAGCTCCACCCCGCGCAGCCAGGTTTCCCTCGGCGGCACCTGGAGCCGCCAGGACTGGGAGGTCAGCCTGCGCCTGACGCGCTACGGCCGGACCAGCTCGGAACTCGACTACACGGTAGGGCCGGACGCCTGGTCGACGGAGAAATTCAACCATTTCGTCAACGACCCGAAGTACATCACCGACATCGCCGCGCGCTACCGGCTCAGCGCCGACCTGACGCTGACCGCCGGCGCCGACAACCTGTTCGACGTCCGTCCGGACAAGCTGCCCGCGCAGAACACCACCTATGGCGACGTGCTGCGCTACGACACCTATGCCTCGCAGATCGGCTTCAACGGCGCCTTCTACTACCTGCGCGCGGCATACCGCTTCTAGAGGGCCAGGCGTGGCGCAACGAGAATTTTCCGCGACCAGCGGCGGCGTGCTGCTGGCGTCGGTGGTGGCGATCATGCTCGGGCCCACCGGCATCCTGCTGAACACCTTCAGTCTGTTCATCGCACCGATGAGCGCCGAGTACGCCTGGGATCGCGCAGAAGTGTCGTTGCTGGTGACGATGTTCGGACTGGCGGTCGCCATCACCAGCCCGCTCAAGGGCTGGCTGATCGACCGTTGGGGGGCGCGGCGGACAATGCTCGGGCTGACCGCGGCCCTGTCGCTGCCGCTGCTCGGCCTGGCGGTGGTGAATGCCGTCTGGCAACTCTACGCGCTGTTCCTGCTGATCGGCTTGCTGGCGCCGGGCAACCTGCCTTACGGACGTATCCTCGGACTCTGGTTCCGCCAACGCCTGGGCGTGGCCTACGGCCTGCTCGGCCTGGGCTTCGGGCTGGGCGGGCCGCTGGGCCTGCTGGTCGGCCACCAGAGCCTCGAAGCGTGGGGCTGGCGCGGCGCTTTCCTGGTCTACGGCGTGCTCGAACTGGGCCTGGCGCTGCCGCTGCTGGCCTGGCTGTTCCGCGAGCCAGCGCCGGGCGCTGGCGCGGCCGTCGGCGCGGTCGTGGCGGAAACCGCACTGAGCGGATCGACGGCGCCCCAGGCCTGGCGCAGCGCCAGTTTCTGGCTGGTGCTGGGCAACCAGGTGCTGGCGGTGTTCGTGATGTCCGGGATCATGACCCACGGCGTGCCAATGCTGGTGGAACGCGGTTTGTCCCGGAGCGAGGCGGGCGCCGCGCTGTCGGCGTTGTGGGTCGGCATGATGCTGTCACAACCGCTGATGGGCTGGCTTCTCGACCGCGTGGCGACGCCTCGGGTGGCGTTGCCCTTCGCCCTGGCGGCGGTACTCGGCATGGCCTGGTTCCTGGTGGGCGATACGCCAGGCGGTCTATGGCTGGCGGTGTTCCTGGTCGGCCTGGGCGGAGGAGGGGAAAGCGGCACCACCAAGTACCTGTTGATGCGCTACTTCGGCCTGCGCAGCTTCGGTGTGATCTACGGTTCGATCCAGCCGTTCACCTTCGCCCTGTCGATCAGTCTCGGCGCTTACCTGCTGGGCTGGCTGTACGACCACGCCGAAGGCTACGGGACGGCCGAATGGGTGCTGCTCGCGGCTTTTTCCCTGGCTGCGTGCAGCCTGTTCGCCTTTCGCCCCTATCCGCAGAAATTGCCCTGAGGGGAATCATGCCGGCTAGCGTTCGCCCCGGCGCCGCGCGGTCTTGCCACCGATGCGGGCCTGGCGATAGTCGTTGGCGCACTGTCCCGTCCAGCGACGGAAGGCGTGGCGAAAACTGGAGGTATCCATGTAGCCCAGCCTCTCGGCGACTTCCTCGATGCGCAGTCGCTCGTCCCGCAGCAGTTGGCGCGCCCTGTCGTGGCGGACCAGGTCGAGCACTTCCCGGTAGTTGGTGCCCTCGTCGGCGAGCCGTCGGCGCAGCGTCCGCTCGGTGACCTTCAACTGCCGGGCGACCCAGGCGATGCTCGGGTAGCGGTCCTGCAGCACCTCCAGCAGTGCCACGATGCGTTGGCGGTAGCCGCCCATCTCGCGGGTGACGCGGGTGTTGAAGGCCTTGCTGCCGAGCGCCAGCGAGGCCTGGAACACGGCGGAGTTGGCAGTGGCGATCTCGGCCTCGAGCAATTCCTCGGGGAGGGTGAAGGTGATGCCTTCGCCGGCGAAATACACCGGCACCCGGAAGTACTCCTCGTATGCCCGCACGTCGCCGCTCCTTTCCGGGAGGCGCAGGCGGACCAGTTCCAGCTCGCCCAGCAGCAGGTCGCGGAACACCGCGTAGGCGGCCGACGCCAGGACGTTGGCGTGATACAACCGGGCCGACTGCGGCCAGTCCGGCTTGTCCTGCAGGTCGATATCCACATCCACGGTGTCGCAACTGGAACGTCGCACCGCGATCCCGCGGATGTCCTTGCGGAACAGCAGCATGTTGGTCTTGATCAGTTGCAAGGCTTCGCCCACGGTGCCGGCACTCTGCAATGCCAGCCCGGCGACGCCGTAGTCGGAAAGGCGGTAGTGCTCCCCCAGGCTCAGGCCTTCCAGGGGGGAGCGCCCGTTCAGCACGATCCACTCGTAGAGCGCTTCGCTGGGCAGGCGCGGTTCGGCAGCCGAACCCTGGCGCATGTCCGGAGGCGTGATGCGTTGCACGGCGAGGTAGTTGTTGAGTGGTCGCCACTCGAAATCGTACTGGATGTTTTCGGACGGGCTCATCGGTTACCTCTTGCACGCGATGCTATCGCCCCGATGGCGTCAGGGCTTCGTTATTCCATGCGGATGTCGTTTCGGTTGATTTTCGTACGCTGGGCTTCCGGCAATCACTACCTTGCGTAAGGGGTTGACAGGAGCGGGGTCTGCGTATAGCCGCGCCTCCGCGACGCCGTGTCGATCAGTCGTGCATGCTCGCCGTGGTCCGGCCGAGCGCTGCCGTCCCGGCCACTCTCGCCGGGGTGGCTGCGCCTGGATGAGCGTCGTGGGCGGTGGTGGCGCGGACCGATCGCCCTGAGCTTCAGGCTCCATCGCCGCTTGCCGGCGCTCGGGAGGCCGCTGGCCAAGGAAAGCCGTAGCGCCGCGGCGGGCGGCGGATAGCGGGGATTTCCGGCCACGCGTGCGGTGCCCGGACCACGCTCGCCTTCCCCGCGCGCCGGAGCCCCGGTGGCCTGGAGGACAGGAAAAGCGAGCGGCGAGGTGTCGGCGAGCAGGGTCAACTCGATCTTCTGATAGGGTCGGTGGGCTGTCCGGGGCGGCTAGGATGGACATTTTCATCGTCTCGGGCAGGCCTGTCGCGACCGCGCGAAATCGCGACGGATGCCGCTGCTAAGGAGCAATGGATGACCGTTCTTATCCAGGGGGCCGGGATCGCCGGCCTGGCGCTGGCGCGCGAATTCACCAAGGCAGGCATCGACTGGCTGCTGGTCGAGCGGGCCAGCGAGATCAGGCCCATCGGTACCGGCATCACCCTGGCGAGCAATGCGTTGACGGCGTTGTCCAGTACCCTGGATCTCGACCGGCTGTTCCGCCGTGGCATGCCGTTGGCCGGCATCAACGTATACGCCCACGACGGTTCGATGCTGATGTCGATGCCTTCCAGCCTGGGTGGGAATTCCCGCGGCGGCCTGGCGTTGCAGCGCCACGAGCTGCATGCGGCGCTACTGGAGGGGTTGGATGAGTCGCGCATTCGGGTCGGGGTCTCCATCGTGCAGATCCTCGATGGGCTCGACCACGAGCGCGTGACCCTGAGCGACGGCACTGTCCACGACTGTTCGCTGGTGGTCGGTGCGGATGGCATTCGTTCGAGCGTGCGACGTTATGTCTGGCCGGAGGCGACCTTGCGTCATTCCGGCGAAACCTGCTGGCGCCTGGTCGTTCCCCATCGGCTGGAGGACGCCGAGCTGGCGGGGGAGGTCTGGGGGCACGGCAAGCGCCTCGGCTTCATCCAGATCAGCCCGCGCGAGATGTATGTCTACGCGACCCTGAAGGTGCGCCGGGAGGAGCCCGAGGACGAGGAGGGCTTCGTCACCCCGCAACGGCTCGCCGCCCACTACGCGGACTTCGACGGCATCGGCGCGAGCATCGCCCGGCTCATACCGAGCGCCACCACGCTGGTGCACAACGACCTCGAGGAGTTGGCCGGTGCATCCTGGTGCCGCGGACGGGTAGTGCTGATCGGCGACGCCGCACACGCCATGACGCCGAACCTGGGGCAGGGCGCGGCCATGGCCCTGGAGGACGCCTTCCTGCTGGCGCGCCTGTGGTGCCTGGCGCCGCGCGCCGAGACGCTGATCCTGTTCCAGCAGCAACGCGAGGCGCGGATCGAGTTCATCAGAAAGCAATCCTGGATCGTCGGTCGCCTTGGCCAGTGGGAATCGCCCTGGAGCGTCTGGCTGAGGAATACCCTCGTTCGCCTGGTGCCGAATGCCAGTCGCAGGCGCCTGCACCAGCGTCTTTTCACCGGAGTCGGTGAGATGGCCGCACAGTAGCCGCCGGTGCCAGTGGCGTCTTGGTCGCCTGTTTTCGACTTCGGCGATGGTCGCTATGGAGAAGTCCCGGGCGACCAGGGCGCTTGCGCTTTACCAGGCCCCGTGTCGCTGGGCTCTCCACAGGTCCGCCGGTTTTTGCTGCGATCCGGTCTGCCGCTCGCCGGAGGCTGGCGGTATACTTCGCAGCGCCCGTTCGATGCCGTCGAATGATGTTTCCATGACGCTTGATTTATGACGCCTTTGCGCCAAGCTAGGTCATGGGATGGCTTTCTGTTAAGGTTGCCGAAATCTCCTAGGGGCCCGTGTGGGCGGTTGTCTGCTAATGCGCGACGAGGTGCAGCGTGATTAAGGTGCTGGTGGTCGACGACCACGATCTGGTACGCACCGGTATTACCCGCATGCTGGCCGACATCGAAGGCTTGCAAGTGGTCGGCCAGGCCGACTGCGGTGAAGACTGTCTGAAACTGGCCCGCGAGCTGAAGCCGGATGTCGTCCTGATGGACGTGAAGATGCCCGGTATCGGCGGCCTGGAGGCAACCCGCAAGCTGCTGCGCAGCCAGCCCGACATCAAGGTCGTGGTAGTCACCGTCTGCGAAGAGGATCCGTTCCCCACCCGCCTCATGCAGGCCGGCGCCGCCGGCTACATGACCAAGGGCGCGGGGCTGGAGGAAATGGTCCAGGCGATTCGCCAGGTCTTCGCCGGCCAGCGCTATATCAGCCCGCAGATCGCCCAGCAGTTGGCGCTGAAGTCCTTCCAGCCGCAGCAGCACGATTCCCCCTTCGATTCGCTGTCCGAGCGCGAGATCCAGATCGCCCTGATGATCGCCAACTGCCACAAGGTGCAGAGCATCTCCGACAAGCTGTGCCTGTCGCCGAAGACCGTGAATACCTATCGCTATCGCATCTTCGAGAAGCTCTCGATCACCAGCGACGTGGAACTGGCGCTGCTCGCCGTCCGCCACGGCATGGTCGATGCCGCCAGCTAGATGAGCGCCGTTTTCGACGCGAGCGCCTTCCTCGCTACCTGTAGCAATCGTCCGGGCGTCTACCGCATGTTCGATGCGGACGCCAAGCTTCTCTACGTGGGCAAGGCGAAGAGCCTGAAGAAGCGCCTGGCCAGCTATTTCCGCAAGTCCGGCCTGGCGCCGAAGACCGCTGCGCTGGTGGCGCGGATCGCCCAGGTGGAAACCACCATCACCGCCAACGAAACCGAGGCGTTGCTGCTCGAGCAGACGCTGATCAAGGAGTGGCGGCCGCCCTACAACATCCTGCTGCGGGACGACAAGTCCTATCCCTTCGTGTTCCTCTCCAGCGAGGACGAGTATCCGCGGCTGTCCCTGCACCGCGGCGCGAAGAAGCGCAAGGGGCGTTACTTCGGTCCGTATCCGAGCGCGGGAGCGATCCGCGAGAGCCTCAACCTGCTGCAGAAAGCGTTTCTCGTCCGCCAGTGCGAGGACAGCTATTTCCGCAACCGTACGCGGCCCTGCCTGCAGTACCAGATCAAGCGCTGCAAGGGGCCCTGCGTGGGGCTGGTCAGCCCTGAAGAGTACGCCGAGGACGTGCGCCACTCGGTGATGTTCCTCGAAGGAAGGAGCAACGCGCTGGCCGACGAGCTGAACGTCGGCATGGAGCAGGCGGCGATGCGCCTGGACTTCGAGAAGGCGGCGGAGTTGCGCGACCAGGTGGCGATCCTGCGGCGGGTCCAGGACCAGCAGAGCATGGAAGGTGGCAACGGCGACGTCGACATCGTCGCCGCCATCGTCACCCCTGGCGGCGCTTGCGTACACCTGATCAGCGTACGCGGCGGGCGGGTGCTGGGCAGCAAGAACTTCTTCCCGCAGGTCGCGATCGAGGAGGAGGTGGGCGAAGTGCTGCTGGCGTTCCTTGGCCAGTACTATCTCAGCCACCAGGAGCGCGACCTGCCGGCGGAGTTGATCGTCAACGTGACGCACGAGGATTTCCCAGTACTGGTTTCGGCGATCGCCGAAGCGCGAGGCCGCGAACTGGAGATCAGCTACCGGGTGCGTGGTACCCGCGCCCGCTGGCAGCAACTGGCGGTAACCAATGCCGAACAGGCCCTGGGTGCGCGCCTGGCCAACCGCCAGCATGTGGCGGCACGCTTCGAAGCCCTTGCCGAGGCGCTCGATCTGGCGGAGCCGCCGCAGCGCCTGGAGTGCTTCGATATCAGTCACTCCAGCGGCGAGGCCACCGTGGCTTCCTGCGTGGTGTTCGGCCCGGAAGGGCCGCTGAAGTCGGACTATCGCCGCTACAACATCGAAGGCGTCACGGCCGGCGACGACTACGCGGCGATGCACCAGGCGCTGACCCGCCGCTTCAGTCGCCTGAAGGATGGCGAGGGGAAGATGCCCGACATTCTCCTGGTGGATGGCGGCAAGGGACAACTGGCCATGGCCCGGGAGGTGCTCCAGGAACTGGCGGTCGCCGGTCTGATCCTGCTCGGCGTGGCCAAGGGCGTGACCCGCAAGCCGGGGCTGGAAACCCTCTACCTGAACGATGCCTCCCACGAGTTCACCCTGCCGGCCGATTCGCCGGCGCTGCACCTGATCCAGCAGATACGTGACGAAGCGCACCGTTTCGCCATCACCGGCCACCGTGCGCGGCGCGGCAAGGCACGGCGGACGTCGACGCTGGAGGACGTCCCCGGCGTCGGCCCGAAACGCCGGCGCGACCTGCTCAAGCATTTCGGCGGGTTGCAGGAATTGTCGCGGGCGAGTATCGATGAGCTGGCCAAAGCCCCCGGTATCAGTAAAAAGCTTGCCGAGCAGATTTATGCCGTCCTGCACAGCGAGTAGAATGCCGGCTCACCTCGCAGCCTAGATGGTCCGATGAATATCCCCAATCTGCTCACGTTACTGCGCGTCCTGCTCATTCCGATCTTCATTCTGCTGTTCTATCTGCCGACGTCCTGGAGCTACCTGACCGCCAGTGCCGTGTTCGCCCTGGCCGCCGCCACCGACTGGCTGGACGGCTACCTCGCCCGGCGCCTTGGCCAGAGCACGCCGTTCGGCGCCTTCCTCGACCCGGTTGCGGACAAGCTGATGGTGGCGGTTGCGCTGGTCTTGCTGGTGGAAGAGCACGCCAACCTGTGGCTTACCCTGCCGGCGGTGATCATCATCGGCCGCGAGATCGTGGTTTCCGCCTTGCGCGAGTGGATGGCCGAACTGGGGGCAAGGGCGCAGGTCGCGGTGTCCAACCTGGGCAAGTGGAAGACCGCGGCGCAGATGCTGGCGCTGGTCATTCTCCTGGCGAATCCGCCGCTGATGACCTTCTGGGTGATCCTCGGCTATGTGCTGCTGATCATCTCCGCGGCGCTGACCCTGTGGTCCATGGTGCATTACCTGCTGGCCGCGTGGCCGCATCTGTCGACCACCCCGAAAGAGAAATAAACTTTTTTGAATCAAGGAGTTGACACGGCGCCGCGATGCTATAGAATGGCGCCCGTCACCAAGACGATGCGGGAATAGCTCAGTTGGTAGAGCACGACCTTGCCAAGGTCGGGGTCGCGAGTTCGAGTCTCGTTTCCCGCTCCAAATATAGATCTATAGAGTTCCAATGAAGTCTGTAGAGCATTGAGAAAGGGCCTTAGGGCCCTTTTTTCGTTCCGCCTCCAAAGAAGTCCCGTACCCGTTCGTGGAACGTCCGCGCCGAGGGGTGGTTCTCCTTTCCGCTTTCCCGGCGACCGGAGCCGTACGCTTCGCGAAGCCCTTCGTCTCGCGAGCGAGGCGGCTTGCCGCAAGACGCTGCCTGGGCTCATCAGAAGTGTGTCAGCCGGCGCTTGATACACCTGATGGGCGGCCGGATCGGCCTGCGCAGCGAACCGGGCGAAGGCTCCTGCTTCTCGGTCGAGTTCGATCTTCCGCTGACCGGGCCTCTGCCCAGCGAGGCCGCCGAAGCTCGCTCCGGAGTTGCCGAGGTCGAGGAACGGAAAGAGGCAAGGGCGCTCTCGATCTTGCTTGCGGAAGACCATCCCATTCGATCGGCTGACCCTGACCATGCAATTGGAAAGCCTTGGGCACCGGGCGATCTCCACGGAAGATGGCGAGGAAGCATTCGAACGTTGGCAGGGCGAAGACTTCGACGTCGTGATTACCGACGGCATGATGCCGCGGATGGATGGCTACGAGCTGGCGCGACGGATTCGCTCGCAAGAGGCCCTTGGCGATCGGCGTCGCTGCTTGGTGATAGCGCTTACCGCCAGCGCCGAGAAGGATGCGCTGGAGCATTGCCTGGCTGCCGGCATGGACCGGTCCTGTTCCAGCCGACTACGCTCGATGAGCTCGCTCGGGCGCTGAACGGGGGAGAGCCGGTCATGCCTACGAGCGTCGATTCGCAATGAAAGTGCCCGACTGGTTGCCGTTTTGCGTGCCGCGAGCGGATGTATCGGGTAATCTCTCGCAGAAATGAACCAGCACTAGTGAAGCGAACGATGGGTTTTGAACAACTTGCCGAGCTGAGAGACCGTTTGCGCGCACAGGCGGCGCAGGCGAAACCGGCTCAAACCAAAAGCTCCGCGGGACGCGCGAAGAAGCGTGAACGTGAACCCGTCGAGCCGGGAGTCGAGGCTATCTGGAGGCTGCAACGGCATTTCCCGCTGGCGTTTCCGAAAAGCCCCGCGGCCAAGGTTCCGCTCAAGCAGGGCATCCTCCAGGATGCGCAGCAGCACCTCGAACTACTGGGAATCACCGCCGAACAACTGAAACAGGCCATTGCCACCTGGTGCCAGGGCAGTCGCTACTGGAGTTGCATGGTGGAAGATGCGCCGCGACTGGATCTGCAAGGCCAGGTTGCCGGCAAGGTAACTGCCGAGCAGGCGGTGTATGCGCGGCGGCAGGCGTCTCGCCGGCAGCGCGAGCAGATGCGCGAGAAGCGCGCCAAGCGTGCGCAAGCAGGTAGCGAAGCAGCGGCCGCCACGCAGGCGCCGACACCTGAAGCGTCCGCAACCGAAGCGAGCCCCGAGGCGAACTGATTGCCGGGGCAGGGCGCGTCGGATCCTGGCGCGCCCCTCGGTTGCCGGTCTTTCGCGGACGTTTGGGCCCGTTTCTCCCGGCTTGTGCTGCGCAATAGCCTGATCTGCAAAGTTTTTTTCGTAGAGCGCTTGCCAAGCCCGGCGAATCCGTCCATAATTGCGTCCATTCCAGCGATGGGTGAGCTAAAAATCTTTTGAAATCAAAGGGTTATAAGTTCAAAATCGCGCCAGGAAGGAAATTTCAGCGATATGCCAAACGCATGTCGCTTCGCTCAAAGGCTGAGTAGCAGAGTGGTTATGCACCGGATTGCAAATCCGTGAACGCCGGTTCGATTCCGACCTCAGCCTCCAACAGAAAAGCCCCGTAACTCAAAGAGTTACGGGGCTTTTTTCTTTCCTGTCCGGTATTGCTGAAGCAAGTTCCTTGGGGTGCCCCATAACGCTTTCATACTTTTATGGCCTCGCAACCGCCTCCGTCTCCTGATAAGCCGCTCCGCAATTACTACTTTCCCGGAGTGTCCGAGGGGTACCCTGCACCTGTCACGCTTTCGGCCGTTGCCTGCAATCCAGTCCCGGGCATGGCTTTTATCTGGACACAAGATCCGGTCTGGGTCGGTCATCGGCTGGTCGTCATCGAACATGACCAGCCGAACCGGCCTGTCCTTCCGAGCTTCTATCGATCAACCGTTGTGGCGACCGCGAGCGGAAGGCGCTCGGCGGAGGGCCCGCTTCATCTTGCCTTGCGTTTCAAGGAAACCGGCATGCCCCAGGTCAGGTCTTCCATGCCTGTCTCGCCGAGTATCTCGGTTTTCATCGGCTGGATGCGCGCCAGCACCTGGCGGCCCGTTTCATCAAGCCTTGGCTGCTCGCGATCGACGAACCTTTTCGTCAGCTCCATGGGTGCTGGCCTCATGAAGACCTGGATATCCTGCAAGGCGCACTTGATGTTTTGCGTGTCCACGGCCTTGCAGGTCTTCCTGTCATAGCTCACGGCCGGGGTTTTCAAGTGGAACCGATCGCTGAGCAGGATCTGTCCAGGCTCAATGGTGAAGGACAGCGGGGCATAGGCGTCGGGTATCTGCGCTTGCAGCTTGATGGAGGGGACATCCTCGATCTTCGTGCCCTCGGCCCAACCGGCATCCGAGACCATTTCCCGCTGGCTGTATTGCTGCTCGGTCCAGCCCACGCATTGGCCGGAGGCCATGTGTACGGCGCTGCAGACATTCTGTGTGTAGGTTTTGTCTGCATAGGAGGCGTCGCGCCAGTAGTTCTCCTTCACGAACCGGCGATACAGCACGGCGGACAGGTTCACCGAACCAAGTGGGCTGGCAGCCGGCTGCCCCTTTGGCGCCTCGATCTGGGCAAGGGTGCTGTCGATCTTGTAGTCGATCCCGCCGGACAGCAGGTAGGTCCCCGGCGGGACGATGTTGACCTCGAGGAAATCCCACAGATAGACGGCTTCCTTGATCTTCTCCAGGTCGTTGTTGGCAAAGGCCTGCATGTAGGCGATCCCGGGCACGTCCTTGTTCTTGAATATGACCCGATGCGAGTAGCTGGAGAGGTCCGTTACGCTCTTGTTGGGCATGAGCGCTGGTACCAGCACCACGGACATGCCTTCGCGGGTAGCCTCATCGATCATGTTCAGGAGCTGGTTGGTGGGGTTCTGCTGGGAGCTGCCGAGTCCGGCATTGCCTAGGGAGGCACAAGCTGCCAACAGGCTTGCCGGGAGCAGGATCGCGAAGGGGCTCAGGCGCCGAGCGATGGTTTTCATAAGATATCCTTATCTATACGAGCCGATGACTGAAGGCGAGTGCGGAAAGCATCCTAGTCTACCTATCGCGGATCCCAAAGGGCATTCATCTCTCGCGCAGGGCGCAACCGCCGGAGTCGATCGCCTCGGGCCCCGCGGTAGCAGCCGTGGCACCGCTCATCCACGTTATGCCAGGCATGGGGTCGAAGTCTGGCGCTACCCCCTTGACCCTCACGTAACGTGAGGATCGAAGATGCCGGCACGCACGAAAAAGGGAGTCGCGACGATGTTGCTGAAAGTGGGTGAACTGGCCAGGCGCAGCGGGCTGACCGTCCGTACGCTGCATCACTATCACGATATCGGCCTGCTGGTCCCGGTCGCGCGTACGGATGCCGGCTACCGCCTCTACGGCAGGGATGATCTCGCACGTCTGCACCGGATCCAGGCCCTGCGCCGGTTCGGATTGTCGCTGGGCGAGATCGGCGAACTGCTCGCCCGCCCCGCGTTATCGCTCGGCTCGGTGATCGAGCGGCAGGTGAGAGTCCTGGAACAGGAGATCGCCCATCGCACGCGGCTGCGCGAACGCCTGGTGCAACTGGGCGAGCAACTGGCGAGAGGAGAGGAGCCGGAACTGGCCGATTGGCTGACGACCATGGAACTGATGAATATGTACGATCGATATTTCACCCGGCAGGAGTTGCAACAGTTGCGTTTCCATCAGGCGGATGCGGCGCGCCAGGCCCAATGGCGGGAATTGGTGGAAGCAGTGCGCCTGGCGATGGCGCAGGGATTACCGGCCAGCTCGGAAGAGGCACAGTCGCTGGCGCGCCGCTGGATGGCCATGCTGGAGGAGGATACCGGGGGCAATCCGCGTTTGCTCGCCAAGCTGGACGCCATGCACGCAGCAGAGCCGGACCTGCGCGAGCGGACCGGTATCACTCCGGAGATCCGCGACTATGTGCTGGCGGCGTTCAACCAGACCAAGCTGGCCATCTACCGACGCTGGCTGGATGACGAAGAGTTCGCTTTCCTCAGTGCCAACTATCCTGTGCGCATGCAGGAGTGGCCGCCGCTGGTGGCGGCGTTGCGCGAGAAACTCGAGTCCGGGGTGCCTGCCGCCAGCTCCGAGGTCCAGGAACTGGCGCGGCGCTGGTTGGAGCTTTTCCGTTCCTATGCCGGCGACGATCCGCGAACCCAGCAGAAGATCCGCGAGGCGCTCGCGCAGGAGCCGGAGCTGCGCCAGGGCTCCTGGGTGAGCGACGACCTGTTGGCGTATCTGCGCCAGGCCATGGCCACCCTGCCTGCGTCACGCTGATCGCGAGGCCAGGCCGGGCTTGCCATGCAGGTCTGGCCTGGCGCCAGCAGCGTCGTTCCGCATGGCGACGCTGCTGCGGACGAAGCACCCCACTGTTCGGTAGCATGAATCCTGCGTTTCCTGTCAGCCTTCCTGCGCGATTCGTGATTTCGCAGCAAATCTGTTTTGTCGCTGCACTACTTTTTCCCTTGCCGGCCCCTGCCTAGCCTGCCGCCTTCTCAATTCCGGATCGGCCGGCGCTTGCGTCGCCGATCTCCAGCGCAATGGAACACCATGGAAAAAATTCTCCTGCTCAACGGCGGAAAGCGTTTCGCCCATTCCGACGGTCGCCTCAATCAGACCCTGCACGAAACCGCCCTGGCCCATCTGGATCGCCGTGGCTTCGACCTGCGCCAGACCTTCATCGACGGCGGCTACGACATCCCGGCGGAGGTGGACAAGTTCCTCTGGGCCGACGTGGTGATCTACCAGATGCCCGGCTGGTGGATGGGTGCGCCATGGACAGTGAAGCGCTACATCGACGAAGTCTTCACGGCCGGTCACGGCAGCCTCTATGCCAACGACGGTCGTACCCGCTCCGACAGCACGCAGAAATATGGCAGCGGCGGTCTGGTGCAGGGCAAGCGCTACATGATCTCGGCGACCTGGAATGCACCACGGCAGGCGTTCGACGATCCGAGCGACTTCTTCGAAGGAAAAGGCGTGGATGCGGTGTATTTCCCCTTCCACAAGGCCAACCAGTTCCTCGGCATGTCCGGCCTGCCGACGTTCCTCGCGGTGGATGTGATGAAGCGCCCGGACGTCCCGGCTACCGTCGCTGCCTACCAGGCGCACCTGGACAGGGTGTTCGGGCGCGCCGGCTGAGTTCGGCGGCGGGCCTCGTGTCGCTTCGCTGGATGGCGTGGCGGGTCGAAATCCAGGCTCTCGGGACGAGGCCTAACGGTCACGGATCCGCTATCCGGGCTTTTGTCGGCCACGACCCGCGAGTGATCCGAAATTCGATTTTTCCATCGATCCGTCGAATTAGATTTCATCGGGGACGGGGAGGAAAGGATGCTTTGCACGAATATTCGAATGGGCGCATCGTAAAATGAGCGCGCTTCGACCGTGTCGAAGCCACCCCCGACAACGTTGCCGGCAGGTCGCTCATCGACTTCCGACGCCTGCCGCCGAATTCAGGAGATTCACATGTGTCCTTGCCCTCACTCCCAGGCCCAGGGAGAAACGGACGGAGAGGCTGAGTGGCATAACGCCGCCCTGGACTTCACCCATGCGATGAGCTACGGCGATTACCTGAAGCTGGACAAGGTCCTGGACGCCCAGTTCCCGCTTTCGCCCGACCACAACGAAATGCTGTTCATCATCCAGCACCAGACCTCGGAGCTATGGATGAAGCTGATGCTCCACGAACTGCGAGCCGCCCGGGAGCACGTCAAGTCAGGCAAGCTCGGTCCGGCGCTGAAAATGCTCGCCAGGGTCTCGCGGATCTTCGACCAACTGGTACACGCCTGGGCGGTGCTGGCCACCATGACGCCGACCGAGTACAACACCATCCGCCCGTACCTGGGCCAGTCTTCCGGTTTCCAGTCCTACCAGTACCGCGAGATCGAATTCATCCTCGGCAACAAGAACGCCACCCTGCTCAAGCCCCATGCTCACCGCGCCGAGCTGCTGGCAGCCCTGGAGCAGGCCCTGCATACGCCGTCGCTATACGACGAAGCGATCCGCCTGATGGCCGCTCAGGGGCTGCCGGTAAGCCAGGAGCGGCTCGCCCGGGCCGCGGCGGCCGGCACCTGTTACGAGGCCTCGGTGGAGGCGGCGTGGCGGCAGGTCTACCAGGCGCCGGAGCGCTACTGGGACCTGTATCAGCTGGCGGAAAAACTGATCGACCTGGAGGACTCGTTCCGCCAGTGGCGCTTCCGTCACGTGACCACGGTGGAGCGCATCATCGGTTTCAAACCCGGCACGGGCGGTACCGATGGAGTGGGGTATCTGCGCAGCATGCTCGATACCATTCTCTTCCCCGAGCTGTGGCGGCTCCGTTCCAGCCTCTAGTACCGGATGAGGCGCAGCATGCGCCTGCGCCTCAGTCGTTGCCGGCGCCTTCCGCCGCCCATTCTTGCCGCAAAAGCCCCATGAGAACGATATTCCAGCGTTCACGGCCGACCCGGGTGGCGGAACGGCGCAAGCCTTCTTCGCGGAACCCCGCGCGTCGATAGAGATGACGGGCGGCAGCGTTCCAGTCGTACACATTCAATTCCACGCGTTCGATGTCGGCGTCGGCGAAGGCCTCGGTAAGCAGCGCCTCCAGCATCGGCAGCCCCAGGCCCTGGCCGCGCGCGGTTGGCGCCAGGGCTATGCGAGCCAGGCGGACGACGCCGTTGCAGCGGTCGAACAGCAACTGGCAATGGCCGATGACCTGGCCATCCCGGCAAGCGCTCCAGAGCAGGCGCAGCGGCGGTTGCCGGCGGCTTTGCGCGAGGTCTTCATGCATCTGCTCGAGGCTCAGCGGATGCCGCAGGGCGGGGCCGGCCCATTGCACCAGCTCCTTTTCCGTGGCGAACCAGCGTTGCAGGATTGGGAAGTGTTCCAGCTGGAACGGGACGAGTTGCAGTTCCGGGACGGAACCCGTGCCGGGTGTGGGCATGCGGAGTGCCTCGCTCAGGTCATCGGGGGGAGCCGGCGTTTAACCGGGGACTTCTTGACGATGGCGGTATTGGTTTCCGCGTAGCCGTTGATCCTGTCCAGCAGCGTGTCGAGCTGTTCCATCGAACGGACCTGGAGGCGGGCGATGAAGCAGTCGTCACCGGTGACCTTGTCGCACTCGGTGAACTCGGCGATGTCCTGGATCTGTCGCTCGACCTCGTGCAGCTTGCCGGGCAGGGGGCGGATGCGCACGATCGCCTGGAACTGGTAGCCGAAACAGCGGGGGTCGACATCCAGGGTGTAGCCACGGATCACGCCGCGTTCTTCCAGTTTGCGCAGGCGTTCGGCGACGCTCGGGGCCGATAGGCCGCTGACCTGGGCGAGAGCCTTGAGGGACAGTCGCGAGTCAGCCATGAGGGCGTTGATCAGGCGTTGGTCGATGTCGTCGGTCATGTCGGCCTCGAAGGTTTTTTTTCAAAATAGCCCTGATAAAAAAGGTCGTCACGGGTTTTTGCCTGAGTAATGCGATGGAGGGCTGGAAGACGACTTTGGATAATCATAGGCCTGTCTTGCGGGAGAGCGCTCATGAACGATCCGATCCGTCGCGGTACGCTGGAAATGACTTCGGCCATGCTGATCTGCGGCACCATTGGCTGGCTGGTGCTGCTCTCCGGACAGCCGGTGCTGGACGTGGTGTTCTGGCGCTGCGTATTCGGTTTCGCCACGCTGCTGGTCGCCTGTGCCGCGCTGGGTTTCCTGCGCCGCGGCAGCCTGGGGCGCGAGGCGTTCCTGCTGGCGCTCCTCAGCGGGGTGTTCATCGTCGGCAACTGGGTGTTGCTGTTCGCATCCTACTCACGGGCTTCGATCGCCATCGGTACCGCGGTCTACAACGTCCAGCCGTTCATGCTGGTGGGACTAGGCGCGGCGTTTCTCGGCGAGAAGGTCACGGCGCGCAAGCTGGGCTGGCTGGGGCTTTCGTTCGTCGGCATGCTGGCGATCGTCAGCGCCCACGGCGACAGCGACGCCCCGCGCGGGGACTACCTGTTCGGTATCCTCCTGGCGCTCGCTGCCGCGCTGCTGTATGCCTTTGCCGCGCTGATCGTGAAGCGCCTGCAAGGCACGCCGCCGCATCTTATCGCCTTGATCCAGGTGGGCACCGGCGTGCTGATGCTCGCACCGCTGGCGAACCTTGCCGAACTGCCCCGGGACGTTGCTCCCTGGGCCAGCCTGGCGACCCTGGGAGTCGTCCATACCGGGCTGATGTACGTACTGCTCTACGGCGCCATTCAGAAGTTGCCGACGGCGCTGACCGGTGCGTTGTCCTTCATCTATCCGGTCGCGGCGATCCTGGTGGACTGGCTGGTCTTCGAACATCGCCTGAGCCTGGCCCAGTGGCTTGGCGTGGCCGCCATCCTGCTCGCCGCGGCAGGCATGCAGCAGGGTTGGAGCGTACGCCTGCCGAGGTTGGCGGTGCGTCGCGGCTGAGGTGCGGGGGAAAAGAAAAAGCCCCGCGACGAGGCGGGGCTTTTCTGCAGCGATCTTGGCCGATCAGTTGCCGAAGACCTTGAAACGCTCGCTTTCGGCGATGAAGGCTTTCTCGCCCGCCGGGGCGGCGATGGCGCCGAAAGGCATCTGTGCGCGCAGCTTCCAGCTTTCCGGCAGGTTCCAGGTCTTGTGGGTCTGCGTATCTACCAGCGGGTTGTAGTGCTGCAGGCTGGCGCCGACCTTGTGCTCGGCGAGGGCGGTCCAGACCGCGAACTGGGCCATGCCGCTGGCCTGCTCCGACCACACCGGGAAGTTGTCGGCGTAGAGGGCGAACTGCTCCTGAAGCTGGCGCACTACCGTCTGGTCTTCGAAGAACAGTACGGTGCCGGCACCGGCGGCGAAGGAATTGAGCTTGGTTTCGGTGGCGGCGAAAGCGTCAGCGGGAACGATCTTCTTCAACTCGTCCTTGGCGATGTTCCAGAACTGCTCGTGCTCGGCGCCGAACAGGACGACTACCCGCGAGCTCTGCGAGTTGAACGCGGAAGGGCTGTGCGAGACGGCCTCCTTGACCAGTTCGACGACTTTCTCCCGGGAGACGGGCAGTTGCTTGTCCAGGGCGTAGATGGTGCGGCGGTTCTTGATGGAGGAGAGGAATGCGTCAGACATCGTGAGGCTCCTTGTTTGGAAATTGGATTCGATATTAGCGACGGCCTCGATGAGATCAATGGGAAATAACCGGTGATTCCTATCGGCTGATGCGATGGATGCCCTGCCTCCCCAGCAAAGCCGGGTATCCACGGTCCAGCGCGGCCAGCAGCGAGAGACGGCAAGTACGGATGAAAATGGAATATCGAGAAAGTCGATGTGCATAAAACCGCGAGGACTTGGCCTTTGATTCAGGTCAAGCAGGGTGAAGGCCGGGGAGGCGGCCAACCTTTAGTGATGGTGACCTGGCAGCCCGGCTCGGTGATGGTTCGATTGTAGGATTGTCGGACAATAACTGGAGCGCACGATGTTTGAAAATTTCTCTCCCAGCACCATGCTGGCCATCAAGAAGTACGCCTATTGGCTTTGGCTGCTGCTGGCGTTGTCCATGCCGTTCAACTACTGGATGGCCCAGGACAGCGCACATCCGGCCTTCTGGGCATTTTCCCTGGTGATTGCGGTATTCGGCATCGGGCCGCTGCTGGACATGCTGTTCGGCCGCGACCCGGCCAACCCCGACGAGGAAACCCAGACGCCGCAGTTGCTCGGCCAGGGCTATTACGTATTGCTGACCCTGGCCACGGTGCCGGTGCTCATCGGTACGCTGGTCTGGGCCGCTGGCGTGTTCGTCGCTTTCCAGGAATGGGGCTGGCTCGGTCGGTTGGGCTGGATCCTCTCGATGGGCACGGTGATGGGAGCGGTGGGGATCGTCGTCGCCCATGAGCTGATCCACAAGGACTCGGCGCTGGAGCAGGCTGCCGGCGGCATCCTGCTGGCCGCCGTGTGCTACGCGGGGTTCAAGGTCGAGCATGTGCGCGGCCACCATGTGCATGTGTCTACGCCGGAGGACGCTTCGTCGGCGCGTTTCGGCCAGTCGGTCTACCAGTTCCTGCCGCATGCCTACAAGTACAACTTCCTCAACGCCTGGCGCCTTGAAGCGGTGCGGCTGCGCAAGAAGGGCCTGCCGGTGTTCGGCTGGCAGAACGAACTGATCTGGTGGTACCTGCTGAGCCTGGCGTTGCTGGTCGGTTTCGGTTGGGCGTTCGGTTGGCTGGGGATGGTTTTCTTCCTTGGCCAAGCGTTCGTCGCGGTGACCCTGCTGGAGATCATCAACTACGTCGAGCACTACGGCCTGCATCGGCGAAAGGGCGAGGACGGGCGCTACGAGCGGACCAACCATACCCACTCCTGGAACAGCAACTTCGTCTTCACCAACCTGGTCCTGTTCCATCTGCAACGGCATTCCGACCATCATGCCTTCGCCAAACGCCCCTATCAGGTCCTCCGACATTATGACGATAGCCCGCAGATGCCCAGCGGTTACGCCGGGATGGTGGTGCTGGCGCTGATCCCGCCGCTGTGGCGGGCGGTCATGGACCCCAAGGTGCGAGCCTACTATGCCGGCGAAGAGTTCCAGTTGACGGCCGAACAGAGCGAGCGGCCGGCAGCTTCCTGAGAATGGCCGGCGACTCCCGCTCCGTGCCCGAATAGCTCTTCGTTCGGGCAATCCCGCCTTGCCTGGGGTTGACTATCCTTAGCGATATCTCGGCACGGAAAGGAGCCCAGGGATGAACATTCGGCAGAGAATCCTCGCTTCGGGCGCCATCGGCATCGTGGCTGTGGTGCTGCTCGGCGGGGTCGGCTTCTGGGGGCAATTGCGGTTGGGCAAGGCGCTGTCGGAGAACGAGCTGAGCGTCAATGCGCTGCGCAACCACATGGAAGGCGACATGATGCACGATGCCTTGCGCGCCGACGTCCTGGCGGCGTTCGTGGTCCAGCCCGGCGACGGCGCGGCGGCCGAGCAGGTCCGCCAGGACCTGCAGGAGCACAGCCAGTGGTTTCGCAAGGTGGTCGAGCAGAACCAGGGGCTGCCTCTCAACGACGCCATCCACCAGGCGCTGGTCGAGTTGCGGCCCGACCTGGAAGCCTACATCGGCGCCGCCGAGAGCATCGTCGGCAAGGCGTTGCTCGATCCCGTGGCGGCGCGGGCCGAGCTGCCGCAGTTCGTCCAGGCCTTCAAGGAGCTGGAAGGGCGCAACGAAGCGCTCAGCAGCCTGATCGAGAAACACGTCGAGCAGACCAACCGGGCGCGCGAAGACAGCATGCGCTATTCCGCCTGGATGCTCGCGGGGGGCATCCTGGTCGCCTGCCTGGTCCTCGGGCAGCTTTGTCGCCAGTTACAGGGTGCCGTCCTCAAGCCTCTGCGCAAGCTGGTCGCCTCGGCCCGGGTGATCGCGCAGGGCAATCTGCAGGAGCCGATCGGCGTCGACAGCAATGACGAGGCTGGCCAGTTGCAGCGGGCGTTGGGCGAGATGCAGGAGAACCTGCGGCAGATGATCACCATCATCCGCCAGGAAAGCGAAGAACTCCACGACACCTCCCAATCCATCGGCCAGACTTCGCAGTCGATCGTCCACGGCGCCAGCCAACAGGCCGACAGCGCCACCAGCATGGCTGCGAGCATGGAAGAAATGATCACCAACATCTCGCAGATTTCCGACCACGCCGACAACGCCAGGGTGATCTCGGCCAAGTCCGAGGAGCTGGCCAGCAGCGGCGGGCAGGTGATTCTCAACGTGGTGGAAGGGATGAGCCGCATCGCCGACGTGGTCAACCAGTCCTCCACCAGCATCACCGCTCTCGGCCAGTCGTCGGACGAGATCCATTCGATCATCCAGGTGATCAAGGGGATCGCCGAGCAGACCAACCTGCTGGCGTTGAATGCCGCCATCGAGGCGGCGCGGGCCGGAGAAGCCGGGCGCGGTTTCGCCGTGGTCGCCGACGAGGTGCGCGGGCTGGCGGCGCGGACCACCCAGTCGACCCAGGAAATCACCGCGATGATCGAGCGCATCCGCGCCAGCACGGGGCAGGCGATCAACAGCATGGAGGCCGGCGTGAGCCGGGTCAACGAGGGGGTGTCGTTCGCTCGCCAGGCCGGGGTGTCGATCAACGAGATCCTCGATGGAACCCGTCATGCCGCGTCGGTGGTCGATGAGATTTCCCAGACCATCCGCGAGCAGTCGCGCGCCAGCGATGAAATCGCCCAGCGCGTGGAGCTCATCGCCCAGCGTTCGCAGCAGAACACCCAGGCGATGCACGAGATGGCCGCCACCGCCAGGCGCCTGAACGAGGTTGCGGCGACCATGCGCTCGTCGGTAGAGCGCTTCAAGATCTGACGGGAGCCGCCTAGGTCGCCGACTCCGGGAGGCGCACGAACAGCGTGTAGCGTGCGCCTTCGATCGCTTCGAAGGCGATCAGCTTCTCGATCAGCGCCAGGTTCAGGACCTTGCCCGCGTTGAGCAGCAGCATGCCGTTGTTGGCGGTGAGGTTGCGCGCCAGCACCATGCCCGGAACCAGGTCGCGGGTGCCATGGGCGCGGACTTGCGGATCGGCCAGGGTGACATCGGCAAGGGTCGTCGCGCAGACCTGGATGAACGGCTCGATCAGCTCGGGATCGTACAGCCGGCCGGCGTACTTGCGGATGTACATCAGCGCTTCGTCGCGATTCATGCGCCGTTCGAGGATCAGCCCGCGCTGCAGCTCGACGAAATCCACCGCCAGCTTCAAGAGGCGCGAACCCAGGGGAATGGCCTCGCCCTTGAGGTGGTCCGGATAGCCGCTGCCGTCCCAGTGCTCCTGGTGATGGCGAATCAGGCGGGCGGCGTCCTGCATCGGTTCCAGCGACATCAGCAGCGACTCGCTGAGTTCCGGGTAGCCGCGGAAACGATCGCGGTCGTGGTGATAGAGCAGGTCCGAGGGCGAGCTGAGCAGGGTGTCGTTCCAGCTCAGCTTGCCGATATTGTAGAGCGCCGCGGCCATCGCCAGGTCGCGACCATCCGATTCGTCGACGAGGCCGCCGGCACAGCAGGCGCGGACCAGTTCGATGATTTGCTGGTTGGTCTGCTTGTCCTTGGGCAGGCGCTGGTTGACCAGCAGCGAGAAGACTTCGGTGCCGACCACGTAGCTGCGCTTTAGCTCCTCATAGGCGAGGTCGAGCATGTCGGCGGTCTGCTGCAGCTCGGCGGTGCGCGCCTGAACGCGCTTTTCCAGCGTGGCGTTGAGTTGCTGGAGGCGGTCGTTCTGCTCCTGGGTAAGTCGCTCCAGGCGCCGCCGCTCGCGCTCGGAATGCAGGTATTCGAGCGACTGGCGCAGGGTCAGCAGCAACTCGTCGTCGTTCCACGGCTTGCTCAGGTAATGGTGGATGCGCCCTTCATTGATGGCCTTGGCGATGGTCGGCAGGTCGGCATGGCCGGTGAGCAGGATGCGAATGGTTTCCGGGGAGCGGCGATGGATTTCCGCGAGCAGGGCGGCGCCGTCCATGTTCGGCATGCGGGCGTCGGACACCACCAGGTCCACGGCCCGGCTTTCCAGCAGTTGCAGGGCCTGTTCGCCGCTTTCCGCCAGCAACAGGTCGTAGGGTTGGTTGCGTAGCAGACGGCGCAGGCTGCTGAGGATCAGCGGCTCGTCGTCGACCAGCAGCACGCTGAAGCGGATCTCCGTCTCGTTGGAAGGAGGTGCGCTATCGTTCATGAGTGTCTGTCCACCGGGTGAGTTTTGCCTGAATGCTTCAGGCAAGCATAGTCCGAGTCTGGCCTGGACGAGGGGCATGCACGCGGCGGCTGGGCGAGCGGAGGTGCGGATCATGGAGACGTTACCCATCAGGAACCGGCGCTTGCTGGTGATCGATGAGCGGCAGGCAGATCGAGACCGTGTATGCGGGTTGTTGCAGGGAACCCTAGGGGCCGAATCGCCTCCCGTGGCGCCTGAGCGGAGCTACCAGGTGGATACGGCGGGAAGCGCCGAGGAGGCATTGGAACGGATACGCTCGGCCCTCCAGGCCGATGCGCCGTATGCCGTGGTCTTCTTCGGGAGGCCGTCGGTAGGCGAGGATATTCCCGTTCTCGAGCGGTTCTGGCGTCTCGACTCCCGCTTGCAGGTCGTGGTGCATGCGCCTCCCGCCGATTTTCCGCTATTGGCGCCGTGGGCCGCGGAAGAGCGCCTGCTGCTCCTCGGCCTGCCTTTGCAGGGACAGGAGGTCCGCCAGATGGCCGGCAACCTCAGCGCCAAGTGGAACGTGACGGCTCACCTCCAGTTGCAGATGAGCCGGATGGAGGCTGCCATTCAGGAGATCACCCGGGAAGTCGGCCAGGCCAAGGAGGCGCTGGAGAAAGAGATCGGCGAGCGCAAGGAATTGGAAAGCCAACTGGTGCAGACGGAGAAGCTTGCCTCGATCGGCCACCTGGCCGCCGGCGTCGCCCATGAGATCAATAACCCCATCAGCTACGTTTCCTCCAACTACACCACCCTGGAGGAGCACGTCAGGCGTTTGCTGGAGGTACTTGAAGCCTATGAAGAGGCTCGCCCCGCGATCCGCGACGAGGCGCTGGCAAGACGCCTGGAGCAGCTCGGCGAGCGGGTCGAACTGGCCTTCGTCAAGGAGGATGTCGCCGTGTTGCTGCGCGAATCCAGGGAAGGAATAGGGCGGGTGCGCAAGATCGTCCAGGATCTGAAGAACTTCTCCCGCGTCGACGCCGAGGACGACTGGCAGTGGACCGATCTGCACCAGGGGATCGAGTCGACCCTCAATATCGTCGCCAGCGAACTGAAGTACCGGGCCGACGTGGTCCGCGAATACGGCGATCTGCCCGAGGTGAAGTGCCTGCCCTCGCAGATCAACCAGGTGGTGATGAACCTGGTGATGAACGCGGCCCAGGCGATGGGGCCGGAGCGGGGGCGCATCGTGATTCGTACGGGGCATACCGTGGAGCATGCCTGGATCGAGGTGGAAGACTCGGGGCAGGGCATCTCTCCCGAGATCCTGCCGCGCATCTTCGATCCGTTCTTCACCACCAAGCCGGTAGGCAAGGGGACCGGACTGGGATTGTCGCTCTCCTACGGCATCGTCCAGAAGCATGGCGGCACCATCGAGGTACGCAGCCAGCCGGGAGTCGGCAGCGCGTTCCGCATCGTGCTTCCGCTGGAGTCGCCCGGGAATTCGGGCGGAGCCCGCGGAAATTAACTGTTGCGCCGGCTAGGGTAACGTAAGACAATGATTTATCTACCGTTTGGGGTGGGTCTCGGGTTGGGATGCCGGTTTGGTTCCCGTTGCCGGCTCACTTGAAGCGAGATCCTGCCCGGATGGCGAAATCGGTAGACGCAAGGGACTTAAAATCCCTCGGGGGTAACCCCGTGCCGGTTCGACCCCGGCTCCGGGCACCATCGTGTTTCCTGGCGTTCAGCCGATTTCTGCGTTCCTTCCCCGATTTTCTTCTGGCCCGCAATCTCGCGGCAGTCAACGAGTCGACGTTGCCTTCTTTTCCTCCTCGGCCTTGGAGGCGTTTCATTCTACTGCGGCTCCGTATAGGGTTCGCCCTGTCTGGCGAGTGGGAGTGTTTGTGCCGTTTAAAGTAGTTGACTTGAAAGTTTGATTTTTCGTTATCTTGTTTTCCTGCTTTTTAATTTCCTTTCCGAATATATTCAATTCACTGGCGGAATTATTCTATTTTCTCCTGTATGAATTGATAGGCGGTACTTTCTGGTGGCTGTGCTTTGCTGACAGCGAAGGATCGCGAATCAGGGTTTTTCGCCTCTTTCGTCTATGAACAGGAATTCATATCGGAGATTCATCATGGCTTGGAAAGGTGAGGTTCTGGCTAATAACGAAGCAGGGCAGGTAACATCGATTATCTATAATCCCGGCGATGTAATTACCATCGTCGCCGCCGGTTGGGCCAGTTATGGACCTACCCAGAAATGGGGGCCGCAGGGCGATCGGGAGCATCCGGACCAAGGGCTGATCTGCCACGATGCGTTTTGTGGCGCACTGGTCATGAAGATTGGCAATAGCGGAACTATTCCGGTCAATACCGGGTTGTTCCGTTGGGTGGCACCCAATAATGTCCAGGGTGCAATTACCCTTGTCTACAACGATGTGCCCGGAACCTATGGCAACAACTCCGGATCGTTCAGTGTCAGTATTGGAAAGGATCAGTCCTGATCACCTGTGTCCGAAAAAAGAGCCCTAAAGGGCTCTTTTTTAAAATCTCGATAAAGTGACGTTTGCCCGCCTGGTCCGTTATAAACAGACAGGCAGAGAGTTTCGCAGTTGCGATTATCAATGGTGATGGTATCGATCCCGTGGGACTTTCGCGGTCCCGGGAAATCGTGCGAGGGGGACGGGAACTGCTTTAACGCCCTTCGGTCTGAACGGGAATATCGATTCCTCACCCGATTCAGAATTCCCTCCACATAACAGACAGTACCGAAGCCGATGCCCCGCCGACTTTCCCTGGTTGTATTTCCCGTTCTCTTCTCCATTGCCGCTGGTGCCGCGGAAGAACTCAAGGACATGGCAGGTTCGACCATCGTCGCTGCCGGAAGGCTCGAAGCCGTCGAATGCCCTGGCGCAGGCCTGTACGATTGTTCGGGATGGCCCGCCAACCTGTACCGTTTCGAGGGGCAGGATGTGTGCCTCAGCATCGAGCTTGGCTGCGATTACAGTTGCGATGGCATTCTCAGCGAGAAGGGCAGTACGCAATCGATCCTGGTTTCCGGTTCCTATCGCGATCACATCCGCAAGGTGGAAGGTGCGCAGGTCTCCTGCCCGCGCTAGAGACGCCGTCGGACTGCCGGCCGCACACCCTGGGCGTTGGAGCGCCGCGAGGTGTAGCGGAAGGCGTTCCGCGCTGAGGGAAGCGAGCGGCTCGGGATATGCTAGGGTGTCCGTTTGCAGGGAGAACGCAGGGCATGGAACACCCATACAAGACGCCGTCCGCAGACCTCGCCGATGGGAAGCCTGCTGCGGGAGGCTTCCTTTCCGGCGGACAGCCGCTGTGGAAAGCATTCTGGTTGTTCTTCGCCGCGGGTTTCGTACTGCTCAGTATCGCTGCCAGACAGGCGATGGTGACCATTGTCGATCCGCTGATGCAGGAAGCTCCCGGCGAACATGCGGTGGCCCTGACCTTGTGGGGAATGGTCGGTGTCGAGCTGGTAAGGCTGGCCTACCTGTGCCTCAGCCTCGTCGTGGTCTGGCGCTGCGGGCGCAATTCCCGCTGGGTGGTTGCGCGCCATGCCAGCAGGGCGGTGCCGTTGGCACTGATACTCCTGACCCTTTACTCGATCTATCTGGTCTGGGCCTTGCTCGCCAGTCCCTGAGCGACGCGCTGAGGCTGGCGAGCATGCTCGTACAGCCCATTCCACGTGCCTGCGTCGGCTAGCGCCGCAGCCAGTCCTCCAATTGCTCCGGCAGCATCGGCTGGGCGATGAGATAGCCCTGGCCCTCGTGGCAGCCCCAGGCCTGCAACAGGTGGAAGGTGTCGTGGGTCTCGATGCCTTCCGCGACCACCCGATAACCCAACTGGCTGGCCAGGCCGATCACCGCCAGGGTGACGCTCTGCGCCTTCGGCGAGCCGGCGAGGTCGCGGGTGAACGATTGGTCGAGCTTGATGGCGGTGATCGGCAGATCGCGCAGGTAGGTCCAGTTGCTGTAGCCGGTGCCGAAGTCGTCCACCGCGATGCCCATGCCAAGCTCCCGGGCACGCAGCAGCACCGAGCCGACCGCCGAGGCGTCGCGGATGAGTACGCTTTCGGTGAATTCCAGCTCGAGGGCGGAAAGGTCGATGTCGTAGGTTTTGGCGAGTCCGACGGCCTCTTCCAGGAAACTGCTGTCTTCCATGTCCGATGCCGAGACGTTGATCGCCAGCCTGAGCGGGATGTTCCGTGCGTTCCATTGCGCCAGCTGGGCCATGGCATGGCGCAGCACCCAGTCGCTGAGGGGGCGCATCAGTGCGGTTTTCTCCGCCAGGGGCACGAACTCGGCGGGGCTGACGAAGCCGAGTTGCGGGTGCCGCCAGCGCAGCAGCGCTTCCACGCCCGTGCACCTGCCTGTCGGCAGGTCGATTTTCGGCTGATACACCAGATGGAAGCCTTCTTCGGTTCCGATCGCCTGGGATAGCGAGGTCAGCAATGTGAAGGCACGCTGCTGGGCCTGGTCCAGCGGAGGGTTGTAGCGGGCCCAGCCGACACCGCGATCGCGGGCGTCGTCGGCCGCGCTGACCACCAGGCGCAGCCAGTCCTGGTCGCCGTCGAGGGGATCGTCGGCAAGCGGTAGTACGCCGAGGCCCACGTTGGCCTTGATCGGGATCCCGCGACATACGACAGGGCTTTCGAAGGCCCGCAGCAGGCGGAGGCAGACCGACTCGGTTTCTTCCTGTTGCTGCCGTGGCAGGAGCAGTCCGAAGCGCGTCGGGCTGATCTTGTAGAGGGTGAAATCCGGCAGTTCCGCGCGGATGCGGTCGCGCGCCTCGAGCATGAGGTCGTTGGAAAAGGGATAGCCCAGCGTACGGATGATGGTATTCAGCAGTGCGAGGGGCAGGAGGTCGGCGGCGATGACGGTGAGGGCGCCGTCGCGCTGCAGGCGCAGGGAAACGTCCTCCTGCAGGCGGAGACGGTTGTACAGGCCGGTTGGCTCGTCGATGTAGTTGGTCGAGCGCAGCGTATGGATACGGGCCATCACCAGCCGGGCGAAATGCTCGAGCATGGCGATGTCCCGCTCGGCCAGCGGCCCGCGTGGTTCCCGGTCGATGACGCAGAGGCTGCCGAGGTTGAGGCCCTCCGCGGTGGCCAGCGGAGCACCGGCGTAGAAGCGGATGCGCGGTTCGCCTTGCACATAGGGATTGTCCCGGAAGCGCGGGTCGAGGGTGGCGTCGGCCACCTCGAAGACTCCCTTGCCCAGGATCGCGTAGGCGCAGAACGAATCCCGTCGCGGCGTCTGCCGGATATCGAGGCCGATGCTCGCGCGGAACCACTGGCGCTGGTGGTCGAGGATGGAAATGAGCGCGATGGGCGTCTGGAAGTAAGACGTAGCGGCGGCGAGGATTTCCTCGAATACCTCGTCCGCACCTTCTTCCAGCAATCCGAGCTGGTCGACGTAGGTTTGCCTGGAATGCTCGTTCGCGGGATTGGGTGGGGTTGCCATGCTGGACTCCTGGGCTACTGCGATGTCGTGCATCGGCAATCAATGATGTCATTGTGCCTTTATTTCGTGGGGCGCGGGCTCTTTTCCCAGATTGCAGCGATGAAAGGGCATGGTGGTTGATCGCGGTCATGCCGGTACGGTCTTCGACGTTGATGCCAGCTCTGCGAAATCGATTACTTGGTAATCGGACTATTCCTATATCGACCGGTACCATCGCTCGCTAAAACGGTCGCACATGCTTCCACCGAGAAAAGACATGTCCGACACGCTCTCCTTCGCCTCGCGTCTCTGCAAGTTCGTCATCCTTCTCGTCGTCCTGCTGATCGGCGGCGCCAGCCTCGTCCTGTGGTGGTTGGGGCGGCCTTACCAGGACGCCATGTCCGCACTCGTCCCGTTGCTCATGCCGATGCTGGTGCTGGTGCTGGCGTTCGATACGTTCCGGGCGCTCGCCCGGTCTAGGCGCTAGACACGAGGCGTCAGCGAGGCAGCGCTGTATTCCCGTCGTTTTCCCCTGCCAGTTCTGGTAGGCGGCGGGTCTTCGCAGGCAAATGCCTGAGCAGGGTGAAGTTTCCGGATTTCCCCTGTTTCCGTGGCGAATCCGTGCTTGCCTAATCCCCCGGTTCATCTAGATATACCCATGGCTTCCTCAGGGTGAAGGAGAAGTCATGCAACGAATCGTCATCGTCGGTGGAGGGGTGGGCGGCACCATGCTCGCCAACCAGCTGGTGGTCCGGCTCTATCCGGAGATACTCGGCGGCGAGGTGCAGGTACTGCTGATTTCCGACTCGCCGGATCATTACTACAAGCCCGCCTTCATGTACGTGGCCTTCGAGCAGTTCTTCCTCGAGGATCTGAAGCGACCGCAACGATCGCTGCTGCGGCCGGAAGTGGCGTTCCAGGTCGACCGGGTCGAGCGTTTCGATTTTGCTCGCCAGGAACTGCAAACCCGCAGCGGCAGGCGCCATGGCTACGACTACCTGGTGATCGCCACGGGTTGCGTGCCGGCTCCGGAACGCATCGAGGGGCTGAAAGAGGCTGGCGACCATTTCTACCAGTACCAGCCGGCCCGTCGGTTGGCCGAGCGGCTGGCGAGCCTGGAGTCGGGGCGGGTATTCATCACGGTGAGCTTCCCGAGGACGCCGAATGTGCCCCACCAGTGCGGGATCGCGCCTGTGGAGACGACCCTGATGCTCGACGACTACCTGCGCCGCCGGGGCGTCCGCGAACGTGTCGAGATCGTCTACACCTATCCCACCACGGCCCAGTTGCTGCGCAATTGCCTGTTCCTGCAACGACCGACCTGCGAAATCCTGCCGAGCCTGTTCGAGCAGCGCGGCATCCGTTTCCAGCGCGGTTTCACCCTGACCAGGGTCGACCCGGACCGGCGCATCGCCTATTCGGAGGAGGGCGACGAACAGCCGTTCGACCTGCTCATGGCGACACCGCCGATCCACGCCGTGGATGCGGTCAGGGAGTGCGGCCTGTCCCAGGCCGCCGCCGACGAAGGCTGGTTGCCGACGAACCATGAAACCTTGCAGGTGTACGGCGTCGACCGGGTGTATACCCTGGGCGATACCGTCGACCTGCCGGTGAGCAAGGCGGGCGGGGCTTGTCACAACCAGGCGCCGGTAGTCGCCAGCAACATCGCTGCCGAGGTTCGTCTCGGCAAGCCCTGCGCGATCTACGATGGGAGAGTCCAGGCTGTCGCGCAGATGGGCCTGAACGCTGGAATGCCGCTCTGGTACGACTATCGGCACGATGTACAGCCGACCCCGCCGACCAAGCTTGGCGGGTTGTTGCGCCAGGGTTTCAATCGCGGCCTGTACTGGGCCGTAGCCCGTGGAATGCTTTGACCCCGCACGGGGAGGAGCCGACATGGATAGCCATCAGCAGCCATGCGCGTCGCAGGCGCAGGCCGATACCACTCTGTTTCCCGAGCAGACCCGCGAGAGTCTCCAGGCCCTGGCTGTCAAGTTGCAGCCGCTGATCGAGGGACACCGCCTGGACAACCTGGTGGATCTGCTGTCACTGCTTTCGGATATCGTCGATCTGCTGGACCCGGCCATGGTGGACAAGCTGGCGCTGCTCTTCGAGCAGGTCACCAGCGTCGGTTGGTCGGTCGGCAACGCGGTACGCGTGGCCAGGGCGGAGCTGCTCCTAGAGCAGTCGCCAAGCCTGAAAGACCTGCTGCGGTTGCTGCGCGACGCCGATACCCGGCGCGGCCTGGTTCTTGTGCTGGGTAGCTTGCGCAGCCTGGGGCGTCAGCTCGCCGCGGAGCAGGAGGTTGCCCATGGTGCGTGACCTTCTCCGCGATCGTGCGGATCTCGAGGGGCGTTGGAACCCTTCCGCCTACATGCAGTTCGCCCGGTTGCGCCAGCGGCCGGTGGTCGAGTTGCTCGACCACATCGAACTGTGCTGTCCGGAGCGGATCTACGATCTTGGCTGCGGAACCGGCATCGCCACCGAACTGCTTGCCCGCCGCTGGCCGTTGGCCGAACTGCATGGCGTGGACAGCTCCGTGGAGATGCTCGAGGAGGCCGCTCGCTTGCCGATCAAGGCCAGTTGGGAACGCGCCAACTTGCGCCACTGGTGCGCTGAGCGCCCTGCCAGCCTGCTGTTCGCAGCGGCGGTACTGCACTTTCTCGACGATCACGGCAAGCTGCTGCCGCGCCTGCTGCGGCAACTGGCTCCGGGGGGCTGCCTGGCGGCGCACATGCCGAACTGGCGCGATGCTTCCTGGTACCGCCTGATGCTCGATGCGCTGGACAGTGCGGGCCCCGGCGGCGCCCCGCTGGGCAGTCCCGCGTTGCGCTACCTGCTGCAACAACGCAATGTGCTGTCGCTGGACAACTACTACCGGCTACTGGCACCGCTGACGGCGGAGCTGGACATCTGGGAGACCGAGTACCTGCAAGTGGTGGACGGCAACGATCCGATCTTCGACTGGATCAAGGTTTCCGCCTTGCGTCCGGTGCTCGGCGAACTGGACGAGGAGGCGCGCCGGCGCTTCCTCGACCGTTACCTGGAGCTGCTGCACCGTCACTATCCTCGGGAGCTGGATGGACGAACGCTGTTCCCGTTCCGCCGAGTATTCATCGTCGCCAGTCTCGGCCGCTGAACGGGCGTTTCAGTGACCGGAGGGAATGTCCACGGCGCCCGGCTTGTCGTGGGCGCCGAAGTGATCGACCAGGGCCGTGCTGGCGGCGTTCAGGCCCAGCACGTCGACCTCTATGCCGCGCTGGCGAAAGCCCAGGACTACCTTGTCCAGTGCCGCGACGGCGGTGACGTCCCACAGGTGGGCGTGGCGCAGGTCGATGAGCACATGCTCCAGCGTCTCTTTCAGGTCGAAGGCGGCGACGAACCTGCCGGACGATGCGAAGAACACCTGTCCGCTTACCTGGTAGTGGCGACGGTTGCCGTCGGCGGAGCGTTCGCTCTCGACAGCGAGGTAGTGCCCGATCTTGTTGGCGAAGAACAGCGAGGCCAGGAGGACGCCGGAGACCACGCCGAAGGCCAGGTTGTGGGTGGCGAGGACCACGCCGACCGTCACCAGCATGACCAGGTTGGTCGATAGCGGGTAGCGCTTCAGGTTGCGGACCGACTCCCAGCGGAAGGTGCCGATGGACACCATGATCATCACCGCCACCAGGGCCGCCATGGGCGGCGGGAGTAGGGCAGGACGATCAGCAGGGTATCGAGGTTCAGCGGCACGTTCGGCCAGAGGAACAGCGGCAGGCTGTCGGGCAACTGGCCCATGTCGCCGATGGTGCGGATGTCCAGGCCCAGGTAGATGGATACGCCGGTGAGGACCAGGATGCATACCAGCGGAGAGGGCCGTGGCAGGTGTGGGAAGCCGTAGACGATAGCCAGGCCCGCGGCGGTCATCGCGTAGACCGGCCAGCCGATGTAGCATCGGGATACCCAGGGCCGCGGGATGGCATTGGAAAAAACAAGGGATGATGACAGGCGTTCAGGCGAACGAATGCTGGCCACGGTCGTTCGGACCGTGACCGGAAGGGGCAGGCATGGCTATGGCGGAGTGGGCAGCCAGGTCATCGGGGAGTAGCGGGTAGCCGCTTGCAGGGAGCGGCAATAGCCGATTCGACCAAGCCTGCAGCTCGGGCTTTCCCTGGGTTGCGTCGCGATCGACGGCATGGAACCAAACAAGCGAAACGGTTCTAAGCTATCGAGGGATCGTCCTCGCATGGAGAGAACATCATCATGTTCAACACTCGTTCTGTGCTCGCGCTGGTCGTGAGCCTGTCCCTGATCGGCGGTACGCCTGCCGTCCTGGCTGACCCGGGCAATGGCAAGGGCAACCCGCACGGTAACCAGGTGGACGGCGGAAAGGGTAACAAGGGCAACAAAGGCAACCAGGGTGGCCACGACAACCATGGCGGCCCCGGCAACAAGGGCGGCGGCGCCGGCCAGAAGGGCAACGGCGGCGGCAACTGGGACTCGGGGCCGCGTATCGACGTCGGCGGGGTACGGGTGATCCTCGGCGACAACCGCGGCTACTGGAACCCGGGGCCGGCCCTGCCGCCCGGCATCCAGAAGAACCTGGCGCGCGGCAAGCCGCTGCCGCCCGGCATCGCCAAGAAACTCGACGGCCGCCTGCTAGGCCGCCTGCCGCACTACGACGGCTACGAGTGGATGCAGGCCGGCACCGACCTGCTGCTGGTGGCGGTGGCGACCGGGCTGATCTACGAGGTGCTGGACAACGTCCTCGACTGATCGAACCCTGGCTGTGCAGGGCGGATAGCGCCACAGCGCTATCCGCCATGACCTCCCGTTGGAGTGGCGGATAACCGTGTTGCGGCTGTCCGCCTTACCTCGTGGAAGCCGTTTACTTACCCCAGGTCAGGCCCGCAGGCGTTGCAGGGCATCGCCCAGTTGCGCGGAGAGGCCGTGGAGGTCGCGGCTGGCGGCTTCGGTCTGCTCCACCTGTTCCTGGTTGCTGGAGGCGATCGAGGCGATTTCCGTGAGGTTGCGGGAGATGTCCTCGGCCACGGCGGTCTGTTCCTCGGCGGCGGTAGCGATCTGGCGGTTCATGTCGCGGATCGATTCGACCGCGGCGGTGATCTGGCGCAGCATGGCGCCGGCGTTGGCAACCTGCTCGGCACCGGCCTCGCTACGCGACTGCCCGCTTTCGATGGCGCGCGCGGCATTCACCGCGCCGTTCTGCACGGTATCGATGATCTGGTGGATCTCGGCGATGGACTCGGCGGTGCGCTGCGCCAAGGTGCGGACCTCGTCGGCGACCACCGCGAAGCCACGGCCGGCATCGCCGGCGCGGGCGGCTTCGATGGCCGCGTTGAGGGCGAGCAGGTTGGTCTGCTCGGCGATGCCGCGGATCACGTCGAGGACCTTGCCGATCCTGCCGCTATCGCTTTCCAATCGGCGGATGACCTCCACCGTATGGTCGATTTCCTTGCGCATCTCGCCGATGCTGCGAATCGTTTCTTCCATCACGTCTTCGCCGCGCTGGGCGGAGTCGTCCGCCTCGTCGGCGGCCCTGGCCGCGTCGCCGGCGTAGCGCGCCACTTCCTGGGCGGTGGCGGACATTTCCTGCATCGCCGTGGCCACCTGGTCGGTGCGGCTGAACTGCTCGCGGGTACCGGCCGCCATCAGACTGGCGATCGCGTTCAGCGAGCCGCTGGCGCTGTCCAGGTCGCGGGTACTGCGCCGCAGCCGGTCGAAGATGTCCACCAGGAAGTCACGCAGGGTGTTGGCGGCCAGGGCCAGCTTGCCGAGTTCGTCCTTGCGCCGGATCTCGATGCGCTCGCCGAAGTCGCCATGGCTGAGCTGGGCGATGTGCTCGATCAGGCGTTGCACCGGACGGACCAGGTTGCGATTGACCAGCCACAGGCTGAGCAGGGCGACGGCCAGGCTGGCGCCGATCAGCACCAGGCTGCCGAGCAGCATGGTGCGCCGGGCCTCCGCGCTGATGGCGGAGGAGCGGAGATCACTGGCCTGGTGCAGTTCGTCGCGCAGGGCCTGCATCTGCGCGGTGGTGGCGCGGTCGATGCCGGTCACCGCCTGGTCGCCGGCGATGGGGTCGGCGCCCGCCTCGAGGAACCGTTGCCTGCCTTGTCGGTAAGCCGTACCGAGTCGCCGGTGTTCTTCGCGCAGGCGCTCGACACGATCCTTCAACTCGCCTTCGGCCACGCTGCCCAGGCGCCCGAGGATGTCCTGCACCGCTCGCTCCTGGGCTTCGAACTGGCTCCAGTATTTCGTCTGGGCCTCTGTCTGGCGTCCGCGCAGCAGGACGTTCTTCCATTCCTGGACCTGGCCGCGGAACTGCAGGTTGGCCTCGTCGATCAGTTGCGCCGCCCGCACGGGGCCGCCGAGCAGCTCGCGGTAGGCGCGTACGTCGCCGGTCAGCGAGCCGAAGCAGGCCAGGGCTATGAGTAGCAGCGCCGCCAGGCTGCCGCCGAGCAGGACAAGGATTTGCGCACGTAGGGATTGTTGCAGCATGGAACGCCTCGATGGATTGCCAGGTTGGACCGGCACGCAGGCTGCGACGAGGCAGCCGAGGACGTCCCTGTGGCCCGGCGAGGCGGGCATGGCGCGTGTTCCGGCTCGCAGAGTATCGACAGCGGATCTGACAACTTGAGGACGACGCAGGGGCCGGGCCAGAGCCGACGAAGGGAAATAGCTGGCATGGATGTTCTGCGGGGCTTGGGTTAGTCTCTGTGACGAATGTCACATTGTGCCAGTCGAAGGATCTGACTCATGGATGTCCCTCCCACCGTTCAGGATGAACAGGCCGTTTCCCGCCAGTTGCACTCGTTGAGTGTGCGCAATCTCGCTCACCTGGCCGCTGCCCTGACCCAGCTCGGCTTCGAGTTGTCGCGCAGCTCCGACCCTGGCACCCGCCAGGCGGCCAATGCCTTCATCGGCCAGTTGGCCAATATCAACCAGGACATCGATCGACAGATCGAGCTGCTCAGCGCGCTGGACGCCGACAACGTGGGGTTTCGCCTGCTGGACGAGGTGCACTACCCGGATGCGCCCGAGTGAGTCGACGCCAGGAGCACGCAAAGAGTGGAGGGGGGCGGGCCGAGAGCGGCAGTCTCCCGGCGTGGCGCTGATCAGTCTTCCTGGCGCAGGTCGCTGAGCATCTGCTCCCAGTACTGGTTGGCCTTGCGGTTGAGATCGAAGGCGGCTTGACGCAACTGGTCGTACTCGGCGCCGCTGTAGCCGCTTTCGCGCAGCTTCTGGCGAGCGGCGTCGGCTTCTTCGCGCAGACGGTTGTAGGTCGCCTGGTCGTCCGCCCAGGTCCTGCCTGTGCGCCGGGTGTACTTGTCCTGGGGTTCAGCCATGGGTTCTCCTTGCGGGCCGGATGGGACTTGGAAAAACGCTGCGCTGAACAGACTTTTTCCAATGGCAAAAATTCAAAAAAACTGACGGATTACGCGACTTCGCTATTGGTACCGATGTCCCATACCTGTACGCCAGCCGATGAAATTTGTGCGTTCCTCGCCAAGTCGGCTAGCTTGTTCAGGCTTGCGCCTTGGCGCTCGCCGTCTCTCCGGTAAGCTGGGAACGTTGTCGCCATGGGCTCGGAGACTGCGCGGACGGCGCCATGGCGACAGGTCCGACCTTTCCCTCCGATGGGTTTTGCGAGTAAGGAAATGCTATGAGAAGCAGGGCGTCCGGCTTGGCGCTGGTAGTAGTGGCGGGGCTTGTGGCGGGTTGCGCCAGCAGTGGCTATCAGCCCGAGGTCGACTGGCCGGCCGGCTGGCAGGTGATCACCGAGAGCATCCCGCCCGAGGCCAGCGACGTGGAACAACTGGGCTCCCGGCAACTGGCGACCAAGCTCGGGCCGGGAGGCGAGAAGGAAGCCAGCATCGAGTTGCTCAGCCTGAAGATGATGGAAGAGGAGTCGGTGGAGATCGACGGCCAGTTCCAGAGCGTCTTCGATGTCGTCCAGTCGGGCTATCGCAAGGCCGGGCTGGGCTCGCGCTGCACCACACCGATCCGCTCGAACCTCGGCGGCCTGGCATCGCTGGAGACCCACTGCCGGATCAGCCAGGGCAACGAGGTGCTGTTGACCCAGATAGTGGCGATGGCCCTGGGACAGCGCGCGATGTACTCCCTGGTATATACCGCCAGTCCAGCCAACAGCGTGGTCTACCGGCAGAGCTACCTGCGCACCCGGGCCAGCCTGGTCCTGCGCTGAAGGGCTAGCCGGCCGACGCCTGGACGCGGCCGGCGTCGCTCAGGCTTCCTCGGGCGGCGCCTCGACGCTGAGATAGCGATGGGCGCCGCAACGCCGGCAACGTTGGCGCAGCATCAGGTCGGGGCCTACCGTGACCAGGCTACCCTCGTCCCAGCGGCAACCTCGCAAGAAACAACGCAAGCGCATGACTCCTCCCTGCGGGGCGGCTCGCCCCGTCCACGAAACAGGCAGTGGTGGTGTGGTTCACTCCGGCTTGTTCTTGTCTGGAGGTGGGAAAAGCCTGCGGCGAAGCGTCTAGAATGGGCAACCTAAATTCGCCGGTTCATTCCGCGGCGGGATTCATCACCCAACTGGCGGCGGTGACCTGCGGTGCCAGGCACAGCTCGCCGACCATCTGTTCCACCAGCGAATCCTCCTTGTGCAGGGTGAACACCACGGCGTTCACTTCCACGTTGCCGCTGCCTTTCAGCGCGTGGCTTTCCAGGCTCTGCAGGTTCAGGCGGTTGTCGCCCATGCGTTGCAGCAACTGCATGCGTACCAGCGCTTCGTTGCGCGCCTCGCAGGACACGCTGATCTGGTAGAAGCGCTCCTGCTCGGCTTCGCCCGAGGTGTGGCGGTCCACCACCCGGCCGAGAGCGGGCAGGAACAGGTTGGCGATGACGATCAGCGCGGTCGTCATGCAGGCCGCCAGGATGAAACCGCTGCCGGCCAGTACGCCGATCGCGCCGGTGCTCCAGATACTCGCCGCAGTGCTCAGGCCGCGTACGCTGAGGCCGTCGCGCATGATCACGCCGGCGCCGAGAAAACCGATGCCGCTGACTACCTGGGCCGCCATGCGGGTCACGCTGACCTCGTTGTCGAGCAACAGCGGCAGGATCGAGAAGCTGGCCGCGCCGAGTGCGACCATCGCGTGGGTGGCCATGCCGGAAGAGCGTTGTCGCCATTGCCGCTCGAGACCGACCAGCGCACCGAGGCCGAGGGCCGTCACCAGGCCGATGGCGATTTCCGGGGTCATGCTGTGCTCCTTTGAAAAACCGCCCATTGTACGCCGTTCCGTTGGGCCGCGCCGGGGCCGGCGGCCCTGGGCGGACAAGCCCCTTGCGTTTACCTTTACGTTAACGTAAACATGCTCTTCGACTTCACCGACACCGCTCGCCGGTGTCCGTCGTAGCGCCCTGGCGGCGCAGGACGACGGTTCAGCGACATTCCCAGAACAACCACAACAAGGGAAAGCCATGAATCAGCCGAGCTATACCTCGGGTCGCCAGGATGTCGCCTTGCTGGCGACCACCGTCGGCGACGCCTTCGATGCCACCGTCGCGCGTCATGCCGAGCGCGAGGCGCTGGTGGTGCGGCATCAACGCCTGCGCTACAGCTGGCGGCAACTGGCGGAGCGGGTCGATACCTACGCCCGCGCCTTCATCGCCCTGGGCCTGCGCCCCGGCGAGCGCCTGGGGATCTGGGCGCCGAACTGCGCCGAATGGTGCATTACCCAGTTCGCCAGCGCCAAGGTCGGTGCGGTCCTGGTGAACATCAACCCGGCATACCGCAGCAGCGAGCTGGAATACGCTCTCAAGCAGTCCGGTTGCAGTTGGCTGATTTGCGCCGACGCCTTCAAGACCAGCGACTACCACGCGATGCTCGGCGACCTGCTGCCGGAGTTGGCGCGGGCGCGTCCGGGCGAACTGGCCAGCGAGCGCCTGCCGGAGCTGCGTGGCGTGATCAGCCTGGCCGAGCGGGCGCCGGCGGGCTTCCTGCACTGGCAGGGCCTGCCGGGGCTGGCCGCCGCGGTGGACGCCGAGGAACTGCGCCAGCGCCAGGCCTCGCTACAGTTCGACGAGCCGATCAACATCCAGTACACCTCCGGTACCACCGGCTTCCCCAAGGGCGCCACCCTCAGCCACTACAACATCCTCAACAACGGCTACATGGTCGGCGAAAGCCTCGGACTCGGCGCGGAAGACCGCCTGGTGATCCCGGTGCCGCTGTACCACTGCTTCGGCATGGTGATGGGCAACCTCGGCTGCGTCACCCACGGCTCGACCATGATCTACCCGGCGCCCAGCTTCGACGCCGAGGCGACCCTGCTGGCCGTGGCGGAAGAGCGCGCCACCGCGCTGTACGGGGTACCGACCATGTTCATCGCCGAGCTGGATCATCCGCGCCGTCGCGAATTCGACCTTTTCAGCCTGCGCACCGGAATCATGGCCGGCGCCACCTGCCCGATCGAGGTGATGCGGCGGGTCATTGGCGACATGCACATGGCCGAGGTGCAGATCGCCTACGGCATGACCGAGACCAGTCCGGTGTCGCTGCAGACCGGTCCGGACGATGGCCTGGAGCTGCGCGTGACCACTGTCGGACGCACCCAGCCGAGGCTGGAGAGCAAGATCGTCGATCAGACGGGCAGGCTGGTGCCGCGCGGCGAGATCGGCGAGCTGTGCACCCGCGGCTACAGCGTGATGCTCGGCTACTGGAACGACCCCCAGGCCACCGCCGAGGCCATCGACCCGGCGCGCTGGATGCACACCGGCGACCTGGCGGTGATGGACGACAACGGCTACGTGCGGATCGTCGGGCGCAGCAAGGACATGATCATCCGCGGCGGCGAGAACATCTATCCGCGCGAGCTGGAGGAGTTCTTCTTCACTCACCCGGCGGTGGCCGACGTGCAGGTGATCGGCATCCCCGACGAACGCTATGGCGAGGAAATCGTCGCCTGGATCAAGCTGCATCCGGGCCACCACGCCGATGACGAACAGTTGCGGGCGTTCTGCAAGGCGCGTATCGCTCACTTCAAGATCCCGCGCCACTTCAGGTTCGTCGACGAGTTCCCGATGACCGTTACCGGCAAGATCCAGAAGTTCCGCATGCGCGAGGTCAGCATCGAAGAGATTCGCCTACTCGCGCTGCGCGAGGGTCGCGGTTGAGAGGATGGAGCCGCGCCCCGCTCCTGCGCTAAGGTGGCGGGCGGCGCGCAGCGAGGCGAGAGGGACGGGTGAAGAACGACGAGACTCAGGCGAGCACCAAGGGCACCATCTCGGTGCGCCTGGTCGGCGAGGCGCTGGTGGAGTGGCGCCGCCAGGGCGGCGAGGAGGGGGAGGTCCTCCAGGCCGCCGGTATCGATCCGCAGTTGCTCGGCAAACCCTACGCGCGGGTCACCTCGCACGCCTATTCGCGGCTCTGGCTGGATCTCGCGCGGCGCATGGACGACGAGTTCTTCGGCATGGACGCGCGGCGCCTGAAGAGTGGCAGCTTCGCTTTCATGAGCCGCTGCGCGATCCACGAGCAGACCCTGGAGCCGGCGCTGACCGGCATCCTGCGATTCCTCTGCCTGCAGTTCGACGACTTCCAGCCGCGCCTGCAGCGCCGCGGCGGCCTGGCGGAAATCGTCCTCGACGAGGCGCCGGGCCGGTACGGGCGAGCGCTGTCCTACTTCACCCTGTGGATGATCACCCATGGCCTGGCCTGCTGGCTGGTCGGCCGGCGCATCCCGATCCTGGCCATCGACCTGCGTTGTCCGCAGCCGGACTACATCGAGGACTACCGGGTGATGTTCAGCGACAACCTGCGTTTCTCCCGTCCCCTCAGCCGCCTGCTGTTCAATGCCGACTGCCTGGCCTTGCCGGTCCGCCGCGACAAGCGGGAGCTGCGGCGCTTCCTGCTCGGCGCGCCGGCCAACATCCTGGTCCGCTATCGCGATCCGCAGAGCCTGGCGGCGCGGATCAAGGCCTACCTGCGCAGCCTGCGGCCGGGACGCTGGCCGGACGCGGACGCGCTCGCCGGGCATTTCTTCATGGCGCCCTCGACCCTGCGCCGCAAGCTGTCGCTGGAAGGGCAGAGCTACCAGGCGCTGAAGGACCAGGTCCGCCGCGACCTGGCCATCGCGCGGCTGGACGCCGGCGCGGCGAATTTCGCCGAACTGGCGCTGGAGCTGGGCTTCGCCGATGGCAGCGCGTTCCACAAGGCGTTCAAGAAGTGGACCGGCTCGACCCCCGGGCAGTACCGGGCGCAGGTCGCGGCGGAAACCGCGTCGGCCGAATCGTCAGGCGTGTTGTCCGAAACGCTCGGCCGTCGATAGGGCGAACGGTTCGGCGGGGCAGGCAGCCAGCACGGATTGTCCAATCCGCTCAGGCAGATTGAAGCCTTTCGACATTGCCCCGCGCCAGCCACGGCGTGAAGATTCCGGCTACTCCATACAAAAACAAGCCGAGGAGTCCTGCAATGCGCGACTACGCCACCACTGCCGCCGGGTTCGACTTGCAGCGGACCGCCGCCGCCACGCTTTCCGGTACGCTCCAGGCGCTCAACGCCTGCGTCGAATGCTGCGACCGGCATGCCCTGCCGGGACGGATCGCGTTGTTCTGGGAGGGCAAGGATGGCAGTCGCGCCAGCTATACCTTCAGCGAGCTGAAAGCGCTCTCCGGGCGTTTCGCCAATTTCCTCCAGGCCCAGGGCGTACGCCCGGGCGATTGCGTCGCCGGCCTGTTGCCGCGCACGCCCGAGCTGCTGGTCACCATCCTCGGCGCCTGGCGCCTGGGCGCGGTGTACCAGCCGCTGTTCACCGCCTTCGGCCCGAAGGCCATCGAACATCGCGTGGCGACCGCCGGCAGCAAGGTGCTGGTCACCGATGCGGCCAACCGCGACAAGCTCGATGAACTCGCCGATCCGCCTCTGGCCGTCACCGTCGGCGGAGCGAAGGGGCAGGGCATCCGTCGCGGCGATTTCAGCTTCTGGGCCGAGCTGGAGCGCTATCCGGCCGAATTCGAGCCGGTTCCGCGCAGCGGCGAGGATCCGTTCCTGATGATGTTCACCTCCGGCACCACCGGCCTGGCCAAACCGGTGCCGGTGCCGCTCAAGGCGATCCTCGCCTTCGTCGGCTACCTGCGCGAGGCGGTGGACCTGCGCCCCGAGGACGCCTTCTGGAACCTCGCCGATCCGGGCTGGGCCTACGGCCTCTACTACGCTGTCGCCGGTCCCCTTGCCATGGGCCATCCGACCACCTTCTACGAAGGGCCGTTCAGCGTGGAAAGCACCTGCCGGATCATCCGTGACTACGGCATCACCAACCTCGCCGGATCGCCCACCGCCTATCGCCTGCTGATGGCCGCCGGCGCGGCCGCGGAAACTGCGCTGAAGGGGCGCCTGCGCGCGGTCAGCAGCGCCGGCGAGCCGTTGACGCCGGAGGTGATCCGCTGGTTCGCCGACAGGCTCGGCACCACCATCCACGATCATTACGGGCAGACCGAGCTGGGCATGGTGCTGTGCAACCACCATGCCCTGGCGCATCCGGTGCGGGTCGGCGCCGCCGGATTCGCCTGTCCCGGGCACCGGGTAGTAGTGCTGGACGACGATCTCAACGAACTGCCGCCCGGCCAGCCAGGCATCCTCGCCCTCGACCGGCGGCGTTCGCCGCTGATGTGGTTTCCCGGCTACCAGGGCCTGGAAACCGCAGCCTTCGTCGGCGACTACTACCTGAGCGGCGATACCGTCGAACTCAACGAAGACGGCAGCATCAGCTTCGTCGGCCGCGCCGACGACGTCATTACCACCTCTGGCTACCGGGTCGGCCCGTTCGATGTGGAGAGCGCGCTGATCGAACACCCGGCAGTGATGGAGGCGGCGGTGATCGGCAAGCCCGACCCGGAGCGCACCGAACTGGTCAAGGCCTTCGTCGTGCTCTGCGCCGGCCACCGGCCGACGCCGGAACTGGCGGACGCATTGCAGCGATACGTGCGCCAGCGCCTGTCGGCGCACGCCTACCCGCGGGAGATCGAGTTCCTCGAGGAACTGCCGAAGACTCCCAGCGGCAAGATCCAGCGCTTTCTCCTGCGCAACCAGGAGATCGCCCGGCAACGCGAGGCGGCCCCACGGGCGGCCGCCGCGAACTGATTCAGCAGGAGAAAACGACGTGCGTATCGAAAATCGAGTGTTCCTGGTTACCGGCGGCAGCTCCGGCCTCGGCGCCGCCACCGCGAAGATGCTGGTGGAGCAGGGCGGCAAGGTGGTGCTGGCCGACATCAACGCCGAGGCCGGCGCGGCCAAGGCCGCCGAGCTTGGCGCCCAGGCGCGCTTCGTCAGGGCCGACATCGCCAGCGAGGCCGACGGCCGCCAGGCCGTGGCCACTGCACTGGAGGCCTTCGGCGGTCTCCATGGCCTGGCCAATTGCGCGGGCGTGGCGCCGGCCGAGAAGGTCCTAGGGCGCAATGGCATCCATGCCTTGGAGAGTTTCCGCCGGGTCATCGACATCAACCTGCTGGGCAGTTTCAACATGCTGCGCCTGGCCGCCGAGGCCATGTCCCAGGGCCAGCCGGACGAGGGCGGCGAGCGCGGGGTTATCGTCAATACCGCCTCGGTGGCGGCGTTCGACGGGCAGATCGGCCAGGCCGCCTATTCCGCCTCGAAGAGCGGGGTGGTCGGCATGACCCTGCCGATCGCCCGCGAGCTGGCGCGCTTCGGCATCCGAGTGATGACCATCGCCCCGGGCATCTTCGAGACACCGATGATGGCCGGCATGCCCCAGGAGGTGCGCGACTCCCTCGGCGCCAGCGTGCCGTTCCCGCCGCGCCTGGGGCGTCCGGACGAGTACGCCGCGTTGGTCCGGCAGATCATCGAGAACAGCATGCTCAACGGCGAAGTGATTCGTCTCGACGGCGCCATCCGCATGGCCGCACGCTAATACAGGAGGAAGATCCCATGACCCGCGAAGATCCGATCGTCATCGTCAGCGCCGTCCGCACCCCGATGGGCGGATTCCTCGGCGACTTCAAGGACGTCAACGCCGCTACCCTCGGCGCCGCGGCGGTGCGCGCCGCGGTGGAGCGGGCGCGCCTGCAAGCCGACGAAGTGGACGAGGCCGTGCTCGGCTGCGTGCTCGCCGCCGGCCAGGGCCAGGCGCCGGCGCGCCAGGCGGTGCTTGGCGCCGGACTGGCGCGCGGCACGCCATGCTCGACGCTGAACAAGATGTGCGGCTCGGGCATGAAGGCGCTGATGCTCGCCCACGACACGTTGCTCGCCGGCAGTGCCCGGGTTGCCCTGGCCGGCGGCATGGAGAGCATGTCCAACGCGCCCTACCTGCTGGAGCGCGCCCGTAGCGGCTACCGCATGGGCCACGGCAAGGTGCTCGACCACATGTTCCTCGACGGCCTCGAAGACGCCTACGACAAGGGCCGCCTGATGGGCACCTTCGCCGAGGACTGTGCCGAGGCCTACGGCTTCACCCGCGAAGCACAGGACGAGTTCGCCGTGGCCTCGCTGACCCGCGCGCAGCAAGCCATGCGCGACGGGCGCTTCGAGGCCGAGATCGTGCCGCTGACGGTCACCGCCGGCAAGACCGAGCGCCGGGTGGATAGCGACGAGCAGCCGCCGAAGGCCCGGCTGGACAAGATCCCGACCCTGAAGCCGGCGTTCCGCGAAGGCGGCACGGTGACCGCGGCCAACTCCAGTTCGATTTCCGATGGCGCCGCCGCGCTGGTCCTGATGCGCCTTTCCGAGGCCGAGGGACGCGGGCTCGCGCCGTTGGCGGCGATCCGTGGCCATGCTTCGTTCGCCGACGCGCCGAACCTGTTCCCCACCGCCCCGGTCGGCGCGGTGCAACGGCTGATGCAGCGCACCGGCTGGTCGCTCGGCGAGGTCGATCTGTTCGAGGTCAACGAAGCCTTCGCCGTGGTCGGCATGGCGGCGATGCGCGACCTCGACCTGTCCCACGAGCGCCTCAACGTGCATGGCGGCGCCTGCGCGCTGGGCCACCCGATCGGCGCGTCCGGCGCGCGGATCGTCGTGACCCTGCTCAACGCCCTGCAGCAGTACGACCTGGAACGCGGCGTGGCGGCGGTCTGCATCGGCGGCGGCGAGGCGACCGCGATCGCCGTCGAGCGCTTGCGCTGATGCAGGCAGTGAAGAAGAGGAACCCGCGATGATTCCCTGCGAAGAAGAGATCCAGATCCGCGACATGGCGCGGCAGTTCGCCCAGGAACGGCTGAAACCGTTCGCCGCCGACTGGGACCGCGAGCACCGTTTCCCGGCCGAGGCGATCGGCGAGATGGCCGACCTCGGCTTCCTCGGCATGCTGGTGCCCGAGGAGTGGGGCGGCGCGCAGACCGGGCACCTGGCCTACGCCATGGCCCTCGAGGAGATCGCCGCTGGCGACGGCGCCTGCTCGACCATCATGAGCGTGCACAACTCGGTCGGCTGCATGCCGATCCACAAGTTCGGCAGCGCCGAGCAGAAGGAGCGCTTCCTCCGCCCGCTGGCCCAGGGTTCGATGCTCGGCGCCTTCGCCCTGACCGAGCCGCAGGCCGGTTCCGACGCCAGCTTCCTGAAGACCCGCGCCCGCCGCGACGGTGACCACTACGTGCTGAACGGTGCCAAGCAGTTCATCACTTCGGGCAGCCACGCGGGGATGGTGATCGTCTTCGCGGTCACCGATCCGGATGCCGGAAAGCGCGGCATCAGCGCGTTCATCGTGCCCACCGACACGCCCGGCTACGAGGTGGTGCGGATCGAGGACAAGCTCGGCCAGCACGCCTCGGACACCTGCCAGCTGGCCTTCAACGACCTGCGTATCCCGGCCGCGCTGCGCCTGGGCGAGGAGGGCGAGGGCTACCGCATCGCCCTGGCCAACCTCGAAGGCGGCCGCATCGGCATCGCCGCCCAGGCGGTCGGCATGGCGCGCGCGGCGTTCGAGGCGGCGCGCGACTACGCCCACGAGCGGGAAACCTTCGGCAAGCCGATCATCGAACACCAGGCGGTGGCCTTCCGCCTGGCCGACATGGCCACCCGCATCGCCGTGGCGCGGCAGATGGTCCACCACGCCGCCAGCCTGCGCGAAGCCGGCCTGCCATGCCTGACCGAAGCCTCGATGGCCAAGCTGTTCGCCTCGGAAATGGCCGAGGAAGTCTGCTCCGCGGCGATCCAGACCCTCGGTGGCTATGGCTACCTCAAGGACTTCCCGGTGGAACGCATCTATCGGGACGTGCGGGTCTGCCAGATCTACGAGGGCACCAGCGACGTGCAGCGCCTGGTGATCGCGCGCAGCCTGTAGAGGCGACTATCCGTCGTTTCCGCACCGGCGCATACCACCTGTGGCTGGTATGCGCCTCGCGCGAGGGTCGCCCCAGGTTCGAACCGCGCCCTCTCCCTTCAGGGAGAGGGCGCGCTGAGGCACCTCGGAAGCAAACGCCCGAGCCTCGTTCGCCCTACGCCTCTTGGCAGGTGCTCACGCCGGCTGTGCCGCCTTGTTCTCGCGCGCGGTGACCTGCTGGCACAGCTCGATGATCTGTTCGCGCATCCAGCGGTTGGCCGGGTCCTGATCGGTGCTCTCGTGCCAGTACAGGTGGGTTTCCAGCTTCGGCACGTCGCTCACCGGCAGCACGGCGTAATGCAGGTCGTGGTGACGGGCGAAGCGTTCCGGCACGGTCATCGCCATGTCGGTCTGCTGGACCACCGTGGAGGCCATCAGGTAGTGCTGCGAGCGCAGCGCGATCTTGCGCTGGATACCCATCTTGCCCAGCGCCAGGTCGATGTAGCCGAGGCCGCTGCGGCGGCTGGAAATGTGGATGTGGGTCAGGCCCAGGTAATCGTCCAGGGCCAGCTTCGGCTTGCCCGCCAGCGGGTGTCCGCGGCGCATGGCGCAGACGTAGCGGTCCTCCATCAGCTTGACGTGGCGCACCTGGGGATCGGTGTTCAGCGGCGCGTCGACGGCGAAGTCGAGGCGGCCGGCGGCGAGTTCCTTGGTGGTCTCGCGGCGCTTGGCGAGGAAGCTCTCGATATGCACGTTCGGCGCCAGGCGGCGCAAGCGCTGGAACAGCGGGGGTAGGATGACCGCCTCGGTGAGGTCGGTCATGCTGATGCGGTAGGTCTTGTTCGCCTGCTGCGGATCGAAGCTGCGGCTCTCCTGCACCGAAACCCGCAGCAACTGCAGCGCGTTGCGCACCGGGCCGATGATGTTCTGCGCCATCGGGGTCGGCACCATGCCCTGGGCGGTGCGCACGAACAGCGGGTCGTTGAAGGTCTCGCGCAGGCGGGAAAGGGCGTTGGATACGGCTGGCTGGGTGATGCCGACGATCTGCCCGGCGCGGGTCAGGTTGGCTTCGGTGTAGATCGCATCGAACACGATGAACAGGTTCAGGTCGACTTTGTTCAGGTTCATGGCACTGGCTCCGCGACTTTTCTTGTTATTGGGGGCTTGGATGACCCCCATATGGATCATGAATGTTCATGGACGGAAAAAATAGACTGGGCAAATCTTAAGCCCTGTTCCGGCATCGTTACCAGCGCCTTTGTCCGATGCCTCGCCTGCCAACCCGTCAGAAGGTATCCCCCATGGATTTCGCCTATTCCCCCAAGGTCCAGGAGCTGCGTGAACGCGTCAGTGCGTTCATGGAAGCGCATGTCTATCCCGCCGAAGCCGTGTTCGAGCGCCAGGTCGCCGAGGGCGACCGCTGGCAGCCGACGGCGATCATGGAAGAGCTGAAGGCCAAGGCCAAGGCCGAAGGACTGTGGAACCTGTTCCTGCCCGAGTCCGAGTACGGTGCCGGGCTGGCCAACCACGAATACGCGCCGCTGGCGGAAATCATGGGTCGTTCGCTGATCGGGCCGGAACCCTTCAACTGCGCTGCGCCGGATACCGGCAACATGGAGGTGCTGGTGCGCTACGGCAGCGAAGAGCAGAAGCGCACCTGGCTGGAACCGCTGCTGAGCGGCGAGATCCGCTCGGCCTTCGCCATGACCGAACCGGGCGTGGCCTCGTCCGACGCGACCAACATGGAGGCGCGCGCCGAGCGCCAGGGCGACGACTGGGTGATCAACGGGCGCAAGTGGTGGACCTCCGGCGCCTGCGATCCGCGCTGCAAGATCCTGATATTCATGGGCCTGACCAACCCGGACGCGCCGCGCCACCAGCAGCATTCGATGATCCTGGTACCGGTCGACACCCCCGGGGTGAAGATCCTTCGTCCGCTGCCTGTGTTCGGCTACGACGACGCGCCGCACGGCCATGCCGAAGTGCTGTTCGAGAACGTGCGGGTGCCTTACGAGAACGTCATCCTAGGCGAGGGCCGCGGTTTCGAAATTGCCCAGGGGCGCCTCGGCCCGGGCCGCATCCACCACTGCATGCGTTCCATCGGCATGGCCGAGCGCGCCCTCGAACTGATGTGCAAGCGCGCGGTCAGTCGTACCGCGTTCGGCAAGCCGCTGGCGCGCCTGGGCGGCAACATCGATCACATCGCCGACTCGCGGATGGAGATCAACATGGCGCGCCTGCTGACCCTGCAGGCCGCCTACATGATGGATACCGTGGGCAACAAGATCGCCCAGAGCGAAATCGCCCAGATCAAGGTGGTGGCGCCCAACGTGGCGTTGAAGGTGATCGACCGGGCGATCCAGATGCACGGTGGCGCCGGGGTTTCCAACGACTTCCCGCTGGCCTACTGGTACGCCATGCAGCGCACGCTGCGCCTGGCCGACGGTCCGGACGAGGTACACCGCGCGGCGATCGGCAAGTTCGAGCTGGGCAAGTACGTGCCCAGGGAGATGCTGCGCAGCAGCCGCTGACGGCTGTGGTATAGGGAAAAGGCCCGCGGATGCGGGCCTTTTTCATTCCGGGGACTCCGCCCCTTTTTCCTCGGCGTTGCGTTCCAGCTGCCACGCGCGACGGCTGTGCAGCAGGGCGGCGAACTCGCGGGCCGCCCGCTCGTTGCGGAAGCAGATCCCACGCGTGCCGAGGCGGACCCGCCAGAAAGGTTCAGCGTGGGTGTCCAGACGTTCGATCCAGAGCGTGTTCGGCATTCGGTTCGGCCTTGTCCTCGACGGTGGCTTTCGGCGTGCGGGTCTTCAGCAGGGAGAGCAGGATACCGCCCGCCAGCAGGCCGAAGGTTACGCCAAGCGAGAGGCCGGCGGGAATCTTGCCGATCACACCGTGGAGCATGATCTTCGCACCGATGAACACCAGCACCAGGGCCAGGGCGTACTTCAGGTAGACGAAGCGGTGGATCATCGCCGCCAGCGAGAAGTACAGGGCGCGCAGGCCGAGGATGGCGAAGATGTTCGAGGTGTAGACGATGAACGGGTCCTGGGTGATGGCGAAGATCGCCGGCACGCTGTCCACCGCGAACACCAGGTCGGCCAGCTCGATCAGCACCAGGGCGAAGAACAGCGGGGTGGCGTAGCGCACCAGCTTGCCGCTGGCGTCCGGCAGGCGGACGAAGAAGTGATGCTCGTGCAGTTCCTTGGTCACCCGCATGTGCTTGCGCAGGAAGCGCAGCACCGGGTTGTGCTCCAGGTCGGGTTCTTCCTCGTGCTTGTTGAACAGCATCTTCACGCCGCTGAACAGCAGGAAGGCGCCGAACACGTACATGATCCAGTCGAATTCCTTCACCAGCGCGGCGCCCAGGCCGATCATGATCGCCCGCAGGACGATGGCGCCGAGGATGCCCCAGAACAGTACCTGGTGCTGGTAGCGGCGGGGGATGCCGAAGAAACTGAAGATCATCGCCATGACGAAGACGTTGTCCATCGATAGCGACTGCTCGACCAGGAAGCCGGTGTAGTACTCCACCGCGCTGGTGGGGCCGAAGGCGTACCAGACCCAGCCGCCGAAGGCCAGGCCGCAGGCGAAGTAGCCGGCGGACAGCAGCAGGCTTTCGCGCACGCCGATTTCGTGGTGGTCGCGTTGCAGCACGCCGAGGTCGAGGACCAGGAGAACGATGACGATGGCCAGGAAGGCCAGCCAGAACCAGGTAGCCGTACCGAGGAACGGTTCGGTGAGAAATGCATGCAGAGCTGCCATTGGGCCCCCTCGCTTCGAATTGTCGGATGGTCATGTGACTCCGACATGGCGGCAATTGCTTACCGTCAGAGGGGCCCGCAGTCACTCGGAAAAAATAAACCAGGCTCCGGGTGCCGGCAAAACGGCGAGGTTACAAAGTGCTACAGCGTTCAGTAGACCCAGACTTCCACTCGCCGGTTCTTCTGTCGGCCCAGTTCCTGGTCGTTGCTGGCGACCGGCAACTCGTCGCCGAAGCCGGCGATCTCGCGGAAACTCACGCCGCCGCGGGCCAGTTCGCGGCGCACGGCCATGGCGCGCAGGCGCGAAAGCAGGACCGAACGCTCGGCGTCGGACTTGGGATCGCCGAAGCCCACCAGCACGGTGCGCTCCTGCAGTTTCCGATTTTGCCGTAGGTAGTCCAGCAAACGCTGTACGTCGAGCAGTGCCTTGTTGTCGAGCAGCGCGCTGCCTTCCTGGAAGCGGAAGTTCACCGTCAGGCGCCGCGCCTGTTCCGCGAGCTTGCGGTATTCGGCAGGCATCTGCGGGCGCGGTGCGATCTGCACCGCCTGGATCTTCTGCGCGACGAAGCCGCTGCGGGTGACGATCGCCTGGCCGCGCGGGCCCTGGGCGAAACGTACCAGGGCCTGGGCCCAGGGGTTCTTCTCGCCGGGCTTCAGGTAGAGGAACAGGCGGCGCGACAGCGGGTAGTCCTCGGTGGCGATCAGGCTTTCCTGGGGCGCCATCGGCAGCGATTCGCCGTCGGCGATGGCCAAGGCACGGGCCCGGCCCACCGACGCAATGCCGACGAAGCCGATGGCGTGTGGATCGGTGCTCACCGCGGCCGCCAGCCGATCGTTGGATTCGAAGCGGCGGGCGTCGCTGGCCAGGCTCTTGCCGTGACTGGCCAGCACCAGTTCCTTGAAGGTGTCGTAGGTGCCGGACTGTTCGTCGCGAGCGTACAGGCGGATGGCGCCGCCCTTGCCGCCCAGTTCTTCCCAGGTACGCACCTCGCCGGCGAACACCGCCGCCAGTTGCGCGGTGTCCAGCGAGGCCAGCGGGTTGTCCGGATGCAGGATGATCGCCAGTCCGTCGATGGCGATCACCTGCTCGGCATATGGGCTGCGCAGGTCGCCAAAGCCGGCCAGGGCGCGAACTTCGCTGTCCTTGACGGGACGCGAGGCCGCGGCGAGTTCGGCGTGACGTTCGAGGAGGGCGGCGAAGCCGGTGCTCGAACCGTGGGCGGATAGCTCCACCCTCGCCAGGCGGCCGTCGCGGCGCTTGCCGAGCAGATGGAGTTCGTTTTCCCGTTCTCCGGGGGTACGGCGGATATCCTCCAGGCCTTCCTCTTCCATCAGGCCCTCGACCAGGGCCGGCAGGAGCTTCGCGCCGATGGTGTTGGAACCCTGGATGCGCAGCGCCGGCGTGTCGTCCGTGGGGATCGGCAAGGGGGCGGCGAATACCGTCCAGGGGAAGGCGTAACAGAGGAATCCGAGGAAAACCAGGCTCAGGGTACGGCTCCAGAGGTCTTTGTCACTGGCGCGCTGGCGGTGTGGCATCGCGGGCATCGTCTTCTATGGGGGAAGGGAATTTGCCGGCGAGATTAAGTCAGACGGGTGACGCTAAGGTTACAGCGTTGGGGAATCATGGCCCTGCGCCATTGTCTCGGTCAGGAAGTCGAGAAACACCCGGGTCTTGCCGGCCAGTTGGCGCGATGGATAGACCGCGTGGATCGCCGTTTCGTCGGCCTTCCAGCCAGCCAGCAATTCAACCAGGCGGCCTTCGGCCAGTTCCGCCTGTACGTACAGCCGTGGGATCAGGCTCAAGCCGAAGCCGGCGAGCAGGGCATCGCGCACCGCCAGGCTGGAGGACACCCGGTAACGGCCGGCGATAGGCACCGCTATGCATTCGCGGTCCTTGCGGAAGGTCCAGCGGTCGGCATGGCCAGAGAGGCTGAAGCGGATGCACTCGTGTTCGCGCAGGGTCTCCGGCCGCAGCGGCTGGCCACGCTGCCTGAGGTAGGCCGGCGCCGCGCAGAGCACGTGCTCCAGGACCAGCAGCGGGCGGGCGACCAGGCCGGAGTCCGCAACCCGGTCGCTACCGCGCAGGGCCAGGTCGATGCCTTCGGCGATCAGGTCCTGGCGGCCGTCCTGCAGGAGCAGTTCCAGGCGCAGGTCCGGATAACGCTGGAGAAAAGCCGGAATGGCCGGGGTCAGGCAGGTGAGGGCGAGGGTCAGCGGGGCGCTGACCCGCAGCAGGCCGCTGGGGCCCTGCTGCATCGAAGTGAGCGCGGCGTCGGCGGCCTCGAGGTCGTCGAGGATGCGCTCCAGGCGCTGCCGGTAGACTTCTCCGGCCTCGGTCAGGCTCATGCTGCGGGTGGTGCGATTGATCAGGCGCACCTTGAGGTGCGCTTCCAGTTCGGCGACGTTCTTGCTCACGGCGGCCGGCGAGAGATTCATCTGCCGGGCCGCGGCGGCGAAGCCGCCATTCGCGGCCACGGCGCGGAAGACCTTGAGGGCGGTGAGGTGATCCACGTGGATAATTCACTGTCAGTAATCAATGAATCAGGGATTAAAGCATTATCAACCCGGGGTGCGCTGGCTAAAGTCTCGCCATAGTCCACGGTCCAAGAGGTGAATGACCATGCAACCCTTCGTCGTCGAACGTCTCGATCACATCGTCCTGCGGGTCCGCGACCTGGAACGCAGCATCGCGTTCTATCGCGATGTCCTCGGTTGCGTGGTGGTGAAGTGGCGCGACGACCTGGAACTGGCCCATCTGCGCCTGGGCACGTCGATGCTCGATCTGGTCGCGGTGTCCGGGTCGCTCGGCCGGGAGGGCGGTGCGGCGCCGGGTGGGGAAGGGCGCAACGTCGACCATTTCTGCGTGCGCATAGAGCCGTTCGACGAGGCGGCGCTGGTCGCCCACCTGGAACGCTTCGACCTGCTACCGCAGGTTCCTGCGGAGATTCGCTTCGGTGCCGAGGGCGATGGCTGGTCGCTGTACTTCTTCGACCCGGACGGCAATCGAGTCGAGCTGAAAGGGCCCGTGGTGGAAAGCGGAGCCTGATGTGGGTGGTAAATTCCTACTGAATATTAGGAATTTACCGGCATATTTTTCCGAGCATTGCTACTAAGGTGCTGCCCCTGACGCGGATGCCCGGATATCCGCGTCGCCATGCGGTTTTACATTGTCGGTCGAGCGCCGCCCCCGTCCAACGCGGGGGTGGCCGGCATGCTTTTGTCCGGCCGGTTGTCGCCGGAGCATGCCACGACCCCTCTGCATTGCCAGTAAGGAGCAGTCATGAGCAGTTGGTACGAGTTGAAGACAAACACCAGCGGAACCTTCCGCTTCCGTCTGAAATCCCGGGACGGTTCGACTCTGCTGGAAAGCGGGCTTTACCAGGATCGCGAGGCGGTCGAAAAGGCGGTCGTCGAGTTCCGTCGTCACTGTGGCCAGGAGGAGCGCTATCAGAAGCTCATCCACTCGGGCGGGAAGAACTACTTCGTCCTCCGTGGGGCGGAGAAGGAAGCGCTGATCACCAGCCACCTGTACGATTCCGAGGTGGCCCGGCGCGAGGCCATCGCGGTGATCGCCGAGGTCGGCCAGACCACCCTGGTGAAGGACGCCGCCTGACCGCGACGCAAGGCCCATCCGCGGATGGGCCTTTTTCATGGGCCTGGCTTCAGGCCAGTTCCAGCCAGATCGGCGCGTGGTCGGAGGGTTTTTCCATGCCGCGCAGGTCATAGTCGATGCCGGCGTCCTTGAAGCGCGATTGCAGCACCCGGCTGGCCAGGATCACATCGATGCGCAGGCCGCGCTTGGGATTGTCCTCGAAGCCGCGGCTACGGTAGTCGAACCAGCTGAAGCGATCGTCCACCTCCGGATTCAGGGCCCGGAAGCTGTCGACCAGGCCCCAGTTCTTCAGGGTCGCCAGCCACTCGCGCTCTTCCGGGAGGAAGCTGCACTTGCCGGTCTTCAGCCAGCGCTTGCGGTTCTCCTCGCCGATGCCGATATCGCAGTCTTCCGGCGAGATATTGATGTCGCCCATCACCACCAGGGCCTGCTCGGGCTTGAAGCTGTTCTCCAGCAGCGACTGGAGATCGGCGTAGAAGCGTTGCTTGGCCGGGAACTTGGTCGGATGCTCGCGGTTCTCGCCTTGCGGGAAGTAACCGTTCATCACGGTGATCGGGTTGCCCTGGGCGTCGCTGAAGGTGCCCCAGATGAAGCGCCGCTGCGATTCCTCGCCGTCGTTCGGAAAGCCGCGATGCAGCTCCAGGGGCGCCTGGCGGGAGAGCAGGGCGACGCCGTAGTGGCCTTTCTGCCCGTGGTAGTGGACGTGGTAGCCGAGCGCCTCGATCTCGGCCTGGGGAAACTGGTCGTCGGCGACCTTGGTTTCCTGCAGCCCGATCACGTCGGGCCGGTGCCGCTCGATCAGCGCCGCCAGTTGGTGCGGCCGGGCGCGCAGACCGTTGATATTGAAAGAGACGATTTTCATGGTGGGCGTCCTGGCAAAAACAGGAATGCTAGCCCAGCCGGGGGATGCCTGGCGACCCTGGAGGCGCTGTGCTAGTGTCCGCCGGGTACCCGATGGCTGTGTGGCTTGGCGCCTTGCCGGCCCTGTGGTCTGCCGCGGACGGGGATGGCCAGGCCATCCGCTCGACCAATCGCCGTGGCGAAGCGTGCGTGTCGCTGCGCCGGCGGCCGACAAGGAATGCGTTCCATGCCTGATCAGGTCACCGATGTCCGTCTGCTCGACGACGGCTATAGCCGCGAAGTCCGCTCGCTTTTCTACCACGCCTACCGCCACGAACCGACCTTCGCCTACCTGATGGATGCGCAGCGCGCCGGCTACGACCAGCGCGTGCGTGCCTGCGTCCGGGAGATGGTCGAGCGCCATCTGGGCGAAGAGTTGCCGGCCATCGGCCTGTTCATCGACGATCGGCTGGTCGCGGCGGCCCTGATCACGCCGCCGCAGCGCCGCCTGGATATCACCGAGAGCTGGAGCTGGCGCCTGCGCATGCTGTTCAGCGTCGGCCTGGCCGCGACCCGGCGCTACCTGGATTACCACCGGGCGGTGCAGGCCTGCCTGCCGGTCGGCCCCCATCACCAGTTGCCGATGCTCGGCGTGCATCCCGAGTACCAGGGCAGGCAGATCGGCGAGCAGTTGCTGGCGGCCGTGCAGCGCTGGTGCGCCGAGGACTCCGCTTCGCAGGGGCTGGTCCTGGATACCGGCAATGCCCGCTACCTGGACTTCTACCAGCGGCACGGCTACCGCGAGATCGGCGAGGTGACGCTGGGAGCGGTGCGCGAGCACGTCCTCCTGCATCCTGGCGAGACGCCGGCGGCGACCTGAGCGTTCCCCGGACGCGCGAGAAAAGCCATGCCTGTCAGGTGCTTGGCGTCATAAAACCCGAATGTCAGGAGGTGGTCGGCGGCGTCCGCGCAAATCTGGACGCGCGCCACCCGCCTGCGTAGCATCCGCGCCATGAGACTGACTCAAGGATTGTTCCGGTTCCCGCTGGCCGGGCTGCTGTGCCTGAGTACGGCCGCCTTCGCGGAGAGCCAGCTTAGCGTGCGCGTCACCCCCGCCAATGCCGCCCTGAAGGCCAATATCGAGGCTTACGTGGGTAGCCTCGGCGAGCGGGACGAGGCGGCGTTGCAACGTTTCCGCCGCAATGCCGAGGCGCAGGCGGAAAAGGCGGCCCAGGCGCTCGGCTACTTCCAGGCGCAGATCGACAGCGAGGTGAAGGACGGCAAGCCGCCGAAGCTCACGCTCAAGGTAGTGCCCGGCGAGCCCGTGCGCCTGCGCCAGGTGAATATCCAGGTGCTCGGTGAGGCCGCCAGCCTGGAGAGCTTCCGCTTGCCGTCGGGCAAGCAACTGAAACCGGGCGCGAAGCTGAACCAGGGCGTCTACGAGGATGCCAAGCGGCTGATCCAGAACCAGGCCTCGCGCTACGGCTTCTTCCAGGGCCGCTTCAGCACCCAGCGCCTGAGCATCGATCCGCGCGCCGGCATCGCCGACATCGACCTGGTCTACGACAGCGGCCAGCGCTACACCTTCGGCAAGGTGAGCTTCGACGGCGACTCGATCATCGAGGAAGAACTGTTACGCCGCATGGTGCCGTTCAAGGCCGGCCAACCCTATGACTCCGAACTGATTGCCGAACTCAACCAGAACCTGCAATCCAGCGGCTACTTCGAGGGCGTGCGGGTCGACGCCGCGCCGGCTCAGGCGCAGGCCGACGGCGCGCGCCAGGCGATCCCGGTAGCGGTCCGGCTGGAGGCGCGCAAGCCCCGGACCATGGGCGTCGGCCTCGGTTTCTCGACCGACGTCGGGGCGCGCGCGAGGTTCAACTGGACCCGCCATTGGGTGAATGCCGAAGGGCATAGCCTGGGATTCGAGTCGGAAATCTCCGCACCACGGCAGAACGTCGGCGCCTGGTACGAGATTCCCCTCGATCCGCCGCTCACCGACAAGCTGCGCTTCACCAGCGGCTACCAGTTCGAAGACCTGGTCGACACCGAGAGCAAGCTGCTGACCCTTGGCGGCGAATGGCACAGCAAGCAGCCCGATGGCTGGCAGCGGGTGGTTTCGCTGAACTGGATGCGCGAGGAGTACAAGCTGGGCGACGACTCCGGGCTGAGCAGCTTCCTGATGCCGGGGATCGGCTACTCGCTGCTGGAGACCGACAACAAGGTCGACCCCAGCCATGGCTACCGCCTGCAGTTCAACGTCAAGGGGGCGAAGGAAGGCCTGCTGGCCGACGCCGACGTGCTCCATGTCGACGCCATGGCCAAGGGCCTGACCAGCTTCGCCGGCGGCCATCGCCTGCTCGGCCGCCTGCAGGTAGGTGGAATCGCCACCAACGACTACAAGTCGATCCCGCCCTCGTTGCGCTTCTTCGCCGGCGGCGACCAGAGCGTGCGCGGCTACGACTACCGGACGCTGTCGCCGGAGAATTCCGATGGCGACAAGATCGGCGGCCGCTACATGATCGCCGGCAGCGTCGAGTATCAATATCCGCTGGCCGAGCGCTGGCGCCTGGCGACCTTCGTCGACCAGGGCAACGCTTTCAACTCGCTGGACTTCCCGTCGATCAAGACCGGGGTCGGCTTCGGCGTGCGCTGGGTCTCGCCGGTCGGCCCGTTGCGCCTCGACCTGGCCCATGCGCTCGACGACGACGGCGGTTTCCGCCTGCACTTTTCCATGGGGCCAGAACTGTGAAGGCGCTGAAGATCACCCTGCTGGCAATATTCGGGCTGCTCCTCGCGCTGCTCCTGGGACTCGCTGCGTTGCTCGGCACCCAGGCCGGCAGCGCCTGGCTGCTCGGCCACGTGCCGGGCCTGCAGGTCAGCGGCTTCGAGGGCCGCCTCGGTGGCGCCTGGCAGGCACAGCGGCTGTCCTGGGCGCAGGACGGTACGCAACTGGTCGTCGAGCGGCCGGAACTGCGCTGGTCGCCGGCCTGCCTGGCGGGGCTGCGCCTGTGCCTGCAACGGGTGGCCGCCGAGCGGGTCGCGCTGGACCTGCCGCCGAGCGGCGACAGCGCCGACAGCGGGCCGATCGGCCTGCCGACGCTGAAACTGCCGCTGAGCATCGAACTCGGCGAAGTGGCGGTCGGCAGCTTCCTGCTCGACGGCAACGAGCAGGTCGCCGAACTCAAGCTGGCGGCCCATTGGCTGGCCGACGGCCTGCACATCGACTCGCTGACGGCGCGGGGCTTCGGCCTGGACCTGGCGCTCCAGGGGCGCTTGCAGCCGAGCGGCGACTGGCCCTTGCAGGCCGAAGCCACGCTCGGCCTGCCCGCTCCCGAAGGCAAGCCGTGGAAGCTGGCCGTCCAGGTCGGCGGTGAACTGCAGAAGGCGCTGACCCTGAAAGGCCGCAGCAGCGGTTATCTGGACGGCAGCCTGGAAGGACAGTTGCAGGCGCTGGCGGAAAACCTGCCGGCACGATTGCTGATCCGCGCCGACGGTTTCAAGGGTGCGGCCGGGCTACCGGACACCTTGACCCTGAATGCCATCCAGCTCGATGCCGGCGGCGATCTCAAGAGCGGTTACCTGATCCGCGGCGGTGCCAGCCTGCCGGGCGAGGGCGGGGCGGTGGCGTTGAGCCTGGACGGGCGGGTCGACGCCCAGGGCGCGGATATCCGCCAACTGCGCCTGGACGCTGGCGGCGAGCAGCGCCTGGACCTGGTCGGACGCCTGGACTGGCGCGAAAGCCTGGCCGCCGACGCGACCCTGGACTGGAAGGAGTTCCCCTGGCTGCGCCTGTATCCGCTGGCGGAGCCGCCGCCGGTGACGCTGAAGACCTTCAAGGCGGAAGTGCATTACCAGGACCAGCGCTACCTGGGCAATTTCAGCGCGGCGGCGAGCGGTCCGGCGGGCGATTTCACGCTGGCCGGGCCGGTGTCCGGCGACCTCGTCCAGCTCAACCTGCCGTCGCTGCAGCTCCGCGCCGGGCAAGGCCAGGCCGAGGGGCGGGTGACGTTGCGTTTCGACAATGGCGTGGCTTGGGATACCGCCCTGCAGCTCAGCGAACTGAATCCGGCTTACTGGGTCGCCGAGTTGCCGGGTTCACTGGCCGGTCCCTTGCGCAGCCAGGGAAGTGTTCGCGACGAGCGGCTGGCGTTGGGTATGGATCTCGACGTCAAGGGCCGCCTGCGCGGCCAGCCGGCGCTATTCCAGGCGCGCGTCGAGGGCGAGGGGCAGCGCTGGACGCTGGGCAACCTCGATCTGCGTCTGGGGGATAACAAGGTGCAGGGCAGCGGGGCGCTCGACCAGCGCCTGCAAGGCCGCCTGGACATCGCCCTGAACCGTCTCGGCCAGCTTTGGCCGCAACTCTTCGGTCGCCTCGACGGACACCTCGACCTGGCTGGCAGCCTCGCGGCGCCGCAAGGCAGGCTGAACCTCAAGGGACAGCGGATCGCCTACGCCGAACAGCGCATCGCCGGCCTCGACCTGCAGGCGAACCTCGATGCCCGGCAGAACGGTACCCTGGCGCTGGTCGCTTCCGGCCTGCGCAGCGGCGAAACCGATCTCGGCCTGTTCAAGGCCAATGCCCGCGGCGACCAACGCCGCCAGCAACTGGAACTGGACCTGCAAGGCGCCTTGCTCAAGCTCGGCCTGGCCTTCGACGGGCAACTGGAGCGCGGCAACTGGCGCGGTCGCCTGGCACGCGGCGAGTTGAGCAGCGGCGGCCAGGACTGGAAGCTACAGCAGCCGGCGCGCCTGGAGCGGTTGGCCGATGGCAAGGTCAATTTCGGCGCACATTGCTGGGTATCCGGCGCCGCCAGCCTTTGCGGCGGCGAGCAGCGCCTGCTGCCCGAGCCGCGGCTGCGCTACACCCTGCGCGACTTCCCGCTGGACAGCCTGAAGCAATGGTTCCCCGAGGATTTCGCCTGGCAGGGCAAGCTGAACGGCGACCTGCAACTGGACGTTCCGGCCCGCGGCCCGAGCGGCGTGGTCAGCCTGGACGCCGGCAGCGGTACGCTGCGCCTGCGCGACCAGGGCCAGTGGGTCGACGTCGGCTACGACAGCCTGCGCCTGGAGAGCCGGTTGGCGCCCAACCGCGTCGATACCTCCCTCGACTTCCGCGGACCGAAGCTCGGCGAGCTGCGGATGCAGGCGCAGATCGACCCGCGCCCGGCGAGCAAGCCGCTGAGCGGCGAGTTCAGCCTGGCCGGCCTCGACCTGTCGCTGGCGCGCCCGTTCGTGCCGATGGTGGAGAAACTGCAAGGCAGGCTGAACGGCAGCGGCCGGCTGTCCGGCGGCCTGCTGGCGCCGCGGGTCGACGGACGGGTGACGCTGAGCGACGGCAACATCGGCGGCGGCGAGCTGCCGACCAGCTTCGAGAACCTTTCCCTCGACGCTCGCATCGCTGGCGAAAGCCTGGAACTCGGCGGCGGCTGGCGCAGCGGCAGGTACGGCCAGGGCAGCCTGTCCGGCAACCTGAGCTGGGGCGAGGCGCTGAACGTCGCCCTGAACATCCGTGGCAACCGCCTGCCGGTGGTGGTCGATCCCTATGCGCAACTGGAGGTGGAGCCGGACCTGAAGATCGGCATGGCCGGGCAGGAGCTGGCGATCTCCGGCAAGGTCCTGGTGCCGCGTGGCGACATCACCATCCGCCAGTTGCCGCCATCCACGGTCAAGGTCTCCGACGACGCGGTGATCGTCGGCTCCGAGCAGCCCGAGCAGCAGCCGCTGAAGATGAAGATGGACATCGATGTCGAGGTCGGCCAGGACAAGCTGGCGTTCTCCGGCTTCGGCCTCAGCGCCGAACTGGCCGGCCACCTGCACATCGGCGACAACCTGGATACCCGCGGCGAGCTGAACCTGAACAAGGGCCGCTATCGTGCCTACGGCCAGCGCCTGACGATCCGTAGGGCGCGGCTGTTCTTCGCCGGACCGATCGACCAGCCGTACCTGGATATCGAGGCGATCCGCCGGGTCGACGACGTGGTCGCCGGCCTGCGCCTGACCGGCAGCGCCGAGCAGCCGACCAGCGCGGTATTCTCCGAACCGGCGATGAGCCAGGAGCAGGCGTTGTCCTACCTGGTGCTGGGGCGGCCGATGAGCACCGGCGAAGACAGCAACATGCTCGGCGAGGCGGCCCTGGCCCTGGGCCTGGCCGGCAGCGCGCCGCTCACCGGGGAGATCGCCAAGCAGCTCGGCATCCAGGACTTCCAGCTGGACACCGAGGGCACCGGCAACAGCACCAGCGTGGTCGCCAGCGGGAATATCACCGACAAGCTCAGCCTGCGCTATGGTGTTGGAGTGTTCGAACCGGCAAATACCATCGCCTTGCGCTACCAGTTGAGCAAACGCCTCTATCTCGAAGCGGCGAGCGGCCTGGCCAGTTCGCTGGACCTGTTCTTCAAGCGCGATTTCTGACGGATGCGCTGATACGGACCATGCGTAACGCATAAAAGTGTGTCACTTTTAGCGGCGCATCGACGTCGTAGAATGGAGCGGGCGCCGACCGCCAGGTCGGTGCCCGTAGCAACTCGGCACAAGGACTGGCTGACATGATTTCCGTCTATCAACTCAAACCGCGCTTTCAGAATCTTCTTCGTCCCGGCGTGCAGCGCCTCTACCGGCGCGGCATCACTGCCAACCAGGTGACCCTGGCGGCCTGCCTGCTGTCGCTGCTGGTCGGCGCGCTGGTCGCCGGTTTCGCCAGCCATCTCTGGCTGTTCGCTCTCGTTCCGCTGTGGATGTTCCTGCGCATGGCGCTGAACGCGGTGGACGGCATGCTCGCCCGCGAGTTCGGCCAGAAATCCGACCTGGGCGCCTACCTCAACGAACTCACCGACGTGATCGCCGACAGCGGCCTGTACCTGCCGTTCGCCCTGTTGCCGGGAGTCAACCCGCTGTGGGTGGTGCTGGTGGTGCTGCTGGCGCTGATCAGCGAATATGCCGGCGCGCTGGGCACCATGGTCGGCGCTTCGCGCCGCTACGACGGCCCGATGGGCAAGAGCGACCGGGCGCTGTGTTTCGGCGTGATCGGCGCCGGGGTGGCCAGCGGCCTGTTGCCGCTGGCCTGGATCGACTGGCTGATGCTGCTGATCGCGGCCCTGCTGTTGCTGACCATCGGCAACCGCGTGCGCCAGGGCCTGGCCGAGCTGGCCGCGAGTCGACGGGGCAGCGACGGCCAGGCCTGAGAGGGAACGGGCGAACGCCATGGAGGTGGGCGCCCGCAGGAAGCAACCCGGCCGGGATCCCGGCCGGGGCAACGACATAGGGACATCACATGCGCGACGTACAGGAATTGCGTTTCACCACCCACGACGGGGTAGAGCTCTTCTACCGCCACTGGCCGGCCAGCCGCCCGGCGCCGGACGGCACGCGCCAGGCGGTGCTGCTGTTCCACCGCGGCCATGAGCACTCCGGGCGGATCGCCCACCTGGTCGACGAACTCGACCTGCCGGAACACGACTTCTTCGCCTGGGACGCCCGTGGCCACGGCCTCTCGCCAGGCGCCCGCGGCGACAGCCCGAGCTTCGCCACCAGCGTGCGCGACGTGCAGACCTTCGTCGACCATATCCAGGCCGTCCATGGTGTCGCCGAAGAGCGTATGGCGGTGGTGGCGCAGAGCGTCGGCGCGGTGCTGGTTTCCACCTGGGCCCACGACTACGCGCCGAAGGTGCGCGCACTGGTGCTGGCTTCGCCGGCGTTCCAGGTCAAGCTCTACGTGCCGTTCGCCCGCAGCGGGCTGAAACTGATGCGTCTGTGGCGCGGCAATTTCTTCGTCAACAGCTATGTCAAGGCACGCTTCCTCAGTCACGACCCGCAGCGAATCGCCTCCTACGACAGCGACCCGCTGATCGCCAAGGCGATCTCGGTGAACGTCCTGCTCGGCCTCTACGAAGCTGCCGAGCGGGTGGTAGCGGACGCACAGGCGATCCAGATTCCCACCCAACTGCTGATTTCCGGGGCCGACTTCGTCGTCCATCGTGCGCCGCAGGAGCGTTTCTTCGAGCGTCTCGGCAGCCTGCGCAAGGAAAAGCACATCCTGCCCGGCTTCTTCCACGACACCCTTGGCGAGCGCGATCGTCACCTGGCCGTCGCCCGTGCCCGGCGCTTCCTCCTCGAGGCATTCGCCACGGCACCCGAACGACCGAGCCTGCTCGATGCCGACCGCCTGGGTCATACCTGCGCCGAGGCCGAGGCGCTGGCCGCGCCGTTGCCGAAGAACTCGCCGCGCGATCTCTACTGGCGCGCCACCCGTGCCGGGCTGCGCCTGGGCAGCCTGTGGTCGGACGGGGTCAAGCTGGGCTTCGACACCGGCTTCGATTCCGGCAGCACCCTCGACTACGTCTACCGCAACCAGCCCAGCGGCAGCGGCCCGCTGGGTCGCCTGATCGACCGCAACTACCTGGACTCCATCGGCTGGCGCGGCATCCGCCAGCGCAAGCTGCACGTCGAGGAACTGCTGCGCCTGGCCATGCAGCGGTTGCGCGAAGAACAGCGCGAGGTGCGCATCGTCGACATCGCCGCCGGCCACGGCCGCTACATCCTCGAAGCCCTGCAGGGCGTCGAGCCGCTGCCGGAAAGCGTCCTCCTGCGCGACTACAGCGAGATCAACGTGCGTGACGGCAGCGCCCTGATCGAAAGCAAGGGCCTCGCCGGCATCGCCCGCTTCGTCAAGGGCGACGCCTTCGATCGCGCCGACCTGGCGGCGCTGCAACCGAAACCGAGCCTCGGGGTGGTTTCCGGGCTCTACGAGCTGTTCGCCGACAACCGCATGGTCGGCGACTCCCTCGCCGGCCTCGGCGAGGCGCTGGAGGAGGGCGGCTACCTGGTCTACACCGGACAGCCCTGGCACCCGCAGTTGGAACTGATCGCCCGTGCGCTGACCAGTCACCGCCAGGGCCAGGCCTGGGTGATGCGGCGCCGGACCCAGGCGGAAATGGACCAACTGGTGGCCGCCGCCGGCTTCCGCAAGATCACCCAGCGGGTCGACCAGTGGGGCATCTTCAGCGTATCGCTGGCGCAGAAGGTCGCCCGCTGATGGTGCCGCGCGAGCCGGGGGTACTGAAGCGGGCGGTGCTCTGGCTGCTGTTCCTCGGCCCGTTCTTCTTCGCCAGCTATGGCCTGGCCAATTGGTTGACCAGCCGGCGCGGCGACGTCGGCAGCCTGGTCTTCGACTGGGAACGCGGGATGCCGCTGTGGCCCTGGACCATCCTGCCGTACTGGTCGATCGACCTGCTCTACGGCCTGTCGCTGTTGCTGCCGCGGGACAAGCGCGAGCTGGACATCCACTGCCTGCGCCTGCTCAGCGCCCAGGTGCTGTCGGTGACCTGCTTCCTGCTGTTCCCCCTGCGCTTCACCTTCGAACGGCCGGAACTGGGCGGCGTGTTCGGCTGGCTGTTCGACGTGCTGATGGGGTTCGACAAACCGTTCAACCAGGCACCGTCGCTGCACATCGCCCTGCTGGTAGTGCTCTGGGTCTGCTACGCGCGCTACGCCAGCGGCGCCTGGCGCTGGCTGCTGCATGGCTGGTTCGCGCTGATCGGGCTATCGGTGCTGACCACCTGGCAGCACCATTTCATCGATGTGCCCACCGGCGCGCTGGCCGGTTGGCTGTGCGTCTGGCTGTGGCCGCAGGCGCAGCCCGCGCCGTTCGCCCGCGCCAGCCTGAGCCTCGACCGGCAACGGCGGCGGCTGGCCGCTCGCTATGGCCTCGGCGCGCTGGCCTGCGCCGCCGTCGCCTTCGCCCTCGGCGGTGCGGCGTTGTGGCTGTGCTGGCCGGCGCTGGCGCTGGCGCTGGTGGCGCTGAACTACCTGCTGTTCGGCGCCGCCGGCTTCCAGAAGGGCAGCACTGGCCGCCTGAGCGTCGCCGCGCGCTGGCTGCTGGCGCCGTATCTGCTTGCGGCGCGGATCAACGCCTGGCTCTGGACCCGTCGCCGGCCGCAGCCGGACGAGGTGCTGCCGGGCCTCTGGCTGGGGCGCCTGCCGTCGTCCGCGGAACTGGCCGACGGCCGCTTCCGCGCATTGCTCGACGCTACCGCCGAACTTTCCTGCGAGCCGCAGGGGCTGGCCTATCGCAGCCTGCCGTTGCTCGACCTGGTCGCGCCGGACGTCGAGGACTGCCGGCACGCCGCCGCGCTGATCGACGAACTGCTGGCGCAAGGGCCGCTGCTGGTGGCCTGTGCCCTGGGCTATTCGCGCAGCGCCACGCTGGTCGCCGCCTGGCTGCTGCTCAGCGGTCGCGCGGCGGACGTCGAGTCGGCCGTGGCGGTGTTACGCCGGGCGCGACCGCAAGTGGTGCTGGGCGAAGCCCAGCGGCGGACCCTCGCGGCGCTGAGCGGGACCGCGCCGGAGCCATCGGCGGAACTGGGCGAGGTGCACCATGCCTGAGCAATCCCTGGCCCTGGTGGCGGCGCTGCTGCGCCGTGGCCGCGAGATCGACCGGTTGTCCGCCGCGCTGACCCTGCTGGCCATCGGGCTGGGCCTGTACCAGGCCGTGCAGGGCGTCGGCTGGCGCTATTTCGCGGTGGCGATGCTGGCGATCGCCATGCTCGGCCTGTGGCAGAAGTACTGGGCGCTGCGGGTGGCCCTGGACGCCGAACTGTTCGAACGTTTCAGCCGCGTCGGCGACAGGCTGGAAGCGCAGACCCAAGACCTGGACCGGGCCCTGGCCGATCTCGGCCTGGCCCGCGCGGACGCCGCGGGGCGCACCTGGATCCAGCGCAGCCGCGGCGCCCTGCGCCTGCTACGCTGGCAGGCGCTGGCCTGTGGCGCCCAGTTCCTGCTGGCCTTGTCGTGCCTGTTGTCGATCCCTCTATTCAACGCTCAAACCTGAAGAGTCTTCCCATGCTCGAATCAGTCGTCGCCTATGGCATCATCGCCGGCGCCCGCGCCATCACCGGCTTGCGCAGCCTCTGGCTGGGCACCACGCCGATCCCCAAGCAACGCATCTATTACGCCAACCACAGCAGCCATGGCGACTTCGTCCTGCTCTGGGCCTCGTTGCCGCCGGAGGTGCGGCGGCGTACCCGGCCGGTGGCGGGCGCCGACTACTGGAACAAGGCCGGCCTGCGCAGCTACGTGATCAACAAGGTGTTCAACGGCGTGCTGGTCGACCGCCAGCGCAGCGATGCCAATGCCAATCCGCTCGAACCCCTCGACCGCGCCCTGGACGGCGGCGATTCGCTGATCATCTTCCCCGAGGGCACCCGCAACCTGGACGACGAGGTCAAGCTGTTGCCATTCAAGAGCGGTATCTACCACCTGTCCCTGGCCCACCCGGACGTCGAGCTGGTGCCGGTCTGGCTGGCCAACCTCAACCGGGTCATGCCCAAGGGCCGCATGCTGCCGTTGCCGCTGCTCTGCACCCTGAGCTTCGGCAAGCCGCTGGTCGCCACGGCGGAAGAGGGCAAGGAGGCGTTCCTCGAACGAGCACGCATGGCCCTGCTGGACCTGGCGCCGGAAGAGGAGGCCTGAGATGAACGAACAGACCTGGATGCTCTTCGGCGGGATCGGCGCGCTGCTGCTGCTCGCCTCGCTGGTCGGCTTCGTCCTCAAGTGGCGCGCTGGCCCCGGCCCGAATGCGGTGATCGACAACCTGAACGCGCGGATCAACGCCTGGTGGGCGATGGTCCTGGTGATCGGTTTCGCCTTCTGGCTTGGCCAGGCGGCGGTGATCCTGCTGTTCTACGGCGTGTCGTTCTACGCCCTGCGCGAGTTCATCACCCTCACCCCGACCCGGCGCAGCGACTACCCGGCGCTGGTGGCGGCGTTCTACTTCGTGCTGCCGATGCAGTACCTGCTGATCTACATCGACTGGTACAGCATGTTCTCGATCTTCATCCCGGTGTACGTGTTCCTGCTGTTGCCGATCCTCGCCTCGCTGGGCGGCGACACCAAGCACTTCCTCGAGCGCGCCTCGAAAGTGCAGTGGGGCCTGATGCTGGCGGTGTTCTGTATCTCCTTCGTGCCGGCGCTGCTGACCCTCGACATCCCCGGCTTCGAGGGGCGCAACCTGCTGCTGATCGCCTATCTGGTGATCGTCGTGCAGCTCTCCGACGTGATGCAGTACATCTGCGGCAAGCTGTTCGGCAAGCGCAAGATCGCTCCCAACCTGTCGCCGTCGAAGACCGTCGAAGGCTTCGTCGGCGGTATCGCCCTGGCCACCGCCATCGGCGCCTCGCTGTGGTGGATCACGCCGTTCAACCTCTGGCAGGCGGCGCTGATCGCGCTGCTGATCAACCTGCTGGGTTTCTTCGGCGGCCTGGTGATGTCGGCGATCAAGCGCGACCGTGGGGTCAAGGACTGGGGGCACATGATCGAAGGTCACGGTGGCATGCTCGACCGCCTGGACTCGGTGTGCTTCGCCGCGCCGATCTTCTTCCACGTGGTGCGCTACTGGTGGACCCCCTGAGGTTCGCCTGGCGCCGAGGGGAGCGGGGCGGTTGCCGATGGCGGCCGCCCCGTTGCCGTTTCCCCACCGTGTAGGCAGCCAGGAAATTGCGAGCGATAGAGACCCGTAGGGCGAATACCGCCACAGGCGGTATCCGCCGATACCCCGGATAAGCGGCGGATAACCGCAAGCGGTGATTCGCCCTACAACCAGGCTCCGGCATATGGGGGCGTGCAGGCACGAAGTCATGCTCGCCACTCCACGTGGGCAGCGAATCCGCCCGGTCAGGAGATCGAGCGAAATCGTTGCGGAGGGGACGAGTGGACGGCATCTATCGAGTACCGCAGCTTCACTGCCTCAGAGATTGACCAGGCGCATGCCTTCCTCGCTATAGCGACTGCCGGCGACCGCCTCGGCGGGGAAGATCGCATCCAGCTCGGCCAGTTCCGCCGCGCTCAGGCGCAGTTCCGTCGCGGCGACGTTCTCCTCCAGGTAGCGCCGCTGCTTGGTGCCGGGAATCGGGATCAGGTCATCGCCCTGCGCCAGCACCCAGGCCAGCGCCAGTTGCGAGGGTTTCACGCCCTTGGCCGCGGCCAGTTCGCCGACCTTGTCCACCAGCTTCAGGTTCTTCGCGAAGTTCTCGCCCTGGAAGCGTGGGCTGAAACGACGGTAGTCGTCGGTGGCGAAGTCTTCCGGGCGCTTCAGGGTGCCGGTAAGGAAACCTCGGCCCAGCGGGCTGTAGGGGACGAAGGCGATGCCCAGGCGACGGCAGGCGGCGAGCACCCCGGTGTCCTCCGGATCGCGGGTCCACAGCGAGTACTCGCTCTGCAACGCGCTGATCGGGTGCACCCGGTGGGCACGCTCGAGGGTTTCCGCCGAGGCTTCGCTGAGACCGATGTGGCGGATCTTGCCGGCCTTCACCAGGTCGGCGAGGGCGCCGACGCTGTCCTCGATGGGCACCTGCGGGTCCATGCGGTGCTGATAGTACAGGTCCAGGCGGTCGGTACCGAGGCGCTTCAGGCTGCCTTCGATGGCGCGGCGGATATACGCCGGGCTGCCGTCGACGCCACGCGCCTGGGGATTGGCAGGGTCGCGGACGATGCCGAACTTGCTGGCCAGGAACACCTGCTCGCGTTTGCCGCGCAGGGCCTCGCCGAGTAGTTCCTCGTTACTGTGCGGGCCGTACATGTCGGCGGTATCGAAGAAGTTCAGCCCGAGTTCCACGGCGCGATGCAGGGTGGCGATGGCCTCCTGACGGTCGCCGCCGGTGGTGTAGAAGTCGGTCATGCCCATGCAGCCGAGGCCGATGGCGGAGACGGATGGGCCGTTGTGGCCGAGTTGACGGGTTTTCATGTGTCGAGCCTCGCGGGAGGGAAGGAAAACGCCGTCATTCTTCGCTCCGCATTGGTCTGGATAAAGCCCATAATTACGGTTTTACCATTCGTATTTTCCAAATAATCGAGGGTGTCCGATGGATCGTTTCCAGGCCATGCAGGCCTTCACCCGCATCGTCGAGCTGGGCGCCTTCGGCAAGGCCGCGGACAGCCTGGAGCTGCCGCGCGCCAGCGTGACCCAGGCGATCCAGCAACTGGAGGCGCACCTTGGCGTGCAGTTGCTGCAGCGCACCACCCGGCAGGTCAGCCTGACCCTGGACGGGCAGGCCTACTACGAGCGTTGCGTGCGCTTGCTGGCGGACCTGGAGGAGGCGGAAAGCTGCTTTCCACGCGTCCTGAACAACCCGCGCGGGCGCTTGCGGGTCGACCTGCCGGGCGCACTGGGGCGGATGCGGGTGATTCCGTTCCTGCCGGAGTTCTGCGAGCGTTACCCGGAACTGGAGCTGCAGTTGAGCAGCAACGATCGCCTGGTCGACCTGCTGCGCGAGGGTGCGGACTGCGTGCTGCGGGTCGGCGAGCTGCACGATTCCAGCCTGGTCGGCCGGCACCTGGCCGAGCTGCCGCAGGTGACCTGCGCCAGCGCTGCCTACCTGGAGCGTCATGGCCATCCGCGGCAGCTCGCCGAACTCGGCGGGCACCTGGCGGTGAACTACCAATCGCCTTCCAGCGGGCGTACCTTCGACTTCGAGTTCAGGGTCGACGGGCGCCTGCGCACGTTGCCGATGCGCAGCCGGGTCAGCGTCAACAACGCCGATGCCTACGTCGCCGCCTGCCGGGCCGGGCTCGGACTGATCCAGGCGCCGCACTATCACGTCGCCGCCGGCCTGGCCGACGGCAGCCTCCGACAAGTGCTCGGCGAATGGTTGCCGCCATCGCTGCCGCTGCATGCCGTGTATCCCTCGCAGCGCCAGTTGTCGCCGCGGGTGAGGGTGTTCGTCGACTGGCTGGTGGAACTGTTCGGTCGCCAGGCGGCCGGCGAGACGCAATGAGACGCAGGCTTTCCGGGCGAAGATTTTTCTCGATTTCGCCGGGAGAACCTCGTTAGGATCGGCAGCCTTGGCCTGTCGAGCAGGGACGTTCGTCCGAGTTCCGGATGCCCGCTGCCGCCAGGCCGCACTCATTCGAACAAGAATAAGGATGGCTGATGGAAAGTTTGCAGAAGTGGGTGGTCGACCTGAACGGCGTGGTCTGGGGGCCGTTGATGCTGGTGCTGATACTCGGCACCGGCCTGTACCTGATGCTGGGGTTGAAGTTCATGCCCCTGGTGCGCCTGGGAGTCGGCTTTCGCCTGCTCTGGCAGGGGCGTAGCAAGGATGACGAGAGCAGCGGCGAGATCAGTCCGTTCCAGGCGCTGATGACCTGCCTGGCGGCCACCGTCGGTACCGGCAACATCGCCGGGGTGGCCACGGCGATCTTCCTCGGCGGCCCGGGCGCGCTGTTCTGGATGTGGTGCACCGCGCTGGTGGGAATGGCCACCAAGTTCTCCGAAGTGGTGCTGGCGGTGCACTACCGCGAGAAGGATGAGCGCAACGAACACGTCGGCGGTCCGATGTATGCCATCAAGAACGGTCTGGGCAAGCGCTGGGCCTGGCTCGGCGCGGCCTTCGCGTTGTTCGGCGGGCTCGCCGGCTTCGGTATCGGCAACATGGTCCAGGTCAACAGCATGGCCGATGCCCTGGAGGTTTCCTTCGGCGTGCCCGACTGGGTCACCGGGGTCGCCACCATGCTCGTCACCGGGCTGGTGATCCTTGGCGGCATCCGCCGTATCGGCAAGGTCGCCGAAGCCCTGGTACCGTTCATGTGCGTCGGCTACATCGTCGCCTCGGTGATCGTCCTGGTGGTCCATGCCGAGGCGATTCCCGGCGCGTTCCAACTGATCTTCACCCACGCCTTCACGCCGATCGCCGCCACCGGCGGCTTCGCCGGCGCAGCGGTGATGGCGGCGATCCGTTTCGGCGTCGCACGCGGGATCTTCTCCAACGAGGCCGGCCTCGGCACCGCCGGCATCGCCCAGGCCGCCGGCACGACCCATAGCGCGGTGCGTTCGGGCCTGATCGGTATGCTCGGCACCTTCATCGATACCCTGATCATCTGCAGCCTGACCGGCCTGGCGATCATCACCTCGGGCGTCTGGACCAGCGGCGCCAGCGGCGCGGCGCTGTCCTCGGCGGCGTTCGAGGCGGCGATGCCGGGCGTCGGCCACTACATCCTGTCGCTGGCCCTGGTGGTGTTCGCCTATACCACCATCCTTGGCTGGAGCTACTACGGCGAGCGCTGCTGGGAGTACCTGATGGGCACCCGGGCGATCCTGCCGTTCCGGATCGTCTGGACCCTGGCGATTCCGTTCGGCGCCATGACCCAATTGGACTTCGCCTGGCTGGTGGCGGATACCCTCAACGCGCTGATGGCGATTCCCAACCTGATCGCCTTGCTGCTGCTGAGTCCGGTGGTGTTCCGCCTGACCCGGGAGTATTTCGCCAAGGCCAGGAGCTGAGCCGCAGGGGACGGCGGCGCTCAAACCCGAGGTTTTCGCTCGGGTAAAGCGTGCTAGCATCGTCGCCGGCCCCGAATGCTTCCGCCGCCGGCCACAGGGCCGGCGGCTTCTCACTGACTAGAAGGATCAACGCAATGGCTCAAGTGACTCTCAAGGGCAACCCGGTCAACGTCGATGGCCAGCTCCCGCAGAAAGGCGCCCAGGCTCCGGCCTTCAGCCTGGTCGGCGGCGACCTCGCCGACGTGACCCTGGAAAACTTCGCCGGCAAGCGCAAGGTGCTGAACATCTTCCCCAGCGTCGACACCCCGACCTGCGCCACCTCGGTGCGCAAGTTCAACGTCGAGGCCGGCAAGCTGGCCAACACCGTGGTGCTGTGCATCTCCGCCGACCTGCCGTTCGCGCAGAAGCGCTTCTGCGGTGCCGAAGGCCTGGAGAACGTAGTCAACCTGTCGACCCTGCGCGGTCGCGAGTTCCTCGAGAACTATGGCGTGGCCATCGCCAGCGGCCCGCTGGCCGGCCTGGCCGCCCGCGCCGTGGTGGTGCTCGACGAGCAGAACAAGGTGCTGCACAGCGAACTGGTCGGCGAAATCGCCGACGAGCCGAACTACGCGGCGGCCCTGGCGGTTCTCTGAGCCCCACGACCAACCCGCTTCGTCCCATGACCGTCAGCCTGCCTGGCTGGTAACGGGCGAACCCGAATCCCTTGGCTGCTCGCCTCGGGTCATGAGCAGGGCGGATGATCGCGGCGCGGTCATCCGCCCTGCGTCGTAGAGACGCAGCGCTAGCGCATGGCGACCTGGTGGCGCCGGCTGACGCTGGCGAAGGCGCTCCGGAACGCCTGCATCTCTTCCTCGCTGCCTACCGTCACGCGGACCCAGTTGGGCCAGGAAGCCCACGGGCGGCCGACGTGCACCCGCTGTTTCTCCAGTTCGGCGATGACCAGCTCGGCGGGGCGGCGCATATCCACCATGAAACAGTTGGACTGCGAGGCGGTGCAGCGGAAGCCCTGCTGGCGCAGCCAGGCGATGGTGCGCTCGCGGACCTCTGCGTTCTGCTGCTTGCGCCGTGGCACCAGGTCGTCGTCACGCAGGCTTTCCAGCCTGGCGTGGGCGGTCGGCGAGGGCACCACGTTGTGGCCGCCGAAGCGCTCCAGCCGCGCCAGCAGCTGCGGATGCCCGATGGCCAGGCCGAGCCGGGCGCCGGCCATCCCGTAGAGTTTCGAGAAGGTACGCAGGACCAGCACATCCTGGCGCTGGACGGCCAGGCCGACGACGCTGGGTGCGTCGGAAAAATGGATATACGCCTCGTCGACCAGCACCACGCTGTGCTCGGGCTTGCGTTCGATCGCCCTGACGATCCGCTCGTGCGGGGTGAGGGTGCCGGTCGGGTTGTTCGGGTTGCAGATATAGATCAGCCCGGCGTCCCGTTGCGCGGCGGCGAGCATGCGCTCGATGTCGTGGGCCGCCTCGGCGTCCAGCGGCACGGCAGCGACCTTCGCCCCCTGGGCCTGGGCGGCGCCGACCACGGAGTCGTAGGAGGGATCGGCGATGACCAGGCCGCGCTCCTTGCCGGTGAACGCCGCGACGGCGTATTGCAGCGGCTGGCGCGAGCCGCAGTAGGCGTGCACGCATTCGGCGGGGATGCCGTTCTGCTTGGCGAACAGGCCGACCAGGGCGTCCTGCGCGTCGTAGTCGTAGCGGCCGCAGAGCGCGGCCGCCCGCTGCATGGCGGCCCTGGCCTTGGCGGAGGGGCCGTAGGGGCTTTCGTTGAAATCCAGGAAGGTCTCTTGCGGCTTGCCGGCGGCGCTTGTCGCGCCGCTCCCGGCGAAGGCTCGCGGGCTCAGCAGGATGCTGCTGGAGGCCAGGGCGGTCAGGGTCACGAACGAACGACGACTCAAAGCGGGCATAGCTTCACCTCCGTGTACCGAATGGGATATGCGTGCGGTGGGTTCCTCTCGGGCGTGTGTCACCAGAGTGGATAACGAGGAGGGAGCCGGTCCGTTTATGGTGGCGTGATAATGGCGCCGGAATATCGGCGGGCGATCTTCGGATTGCGCACCAGGCGCTCCCCGGCGGCTCGCCGCCCGGGAGCGCCGCGCGGGTTCAGAGCGTGAGGGTGAAGCGCCCGGTCAGCGCGCCCGGCAGGTGCATCGAGTCGGTCTGGCGTTCGCCGTAGGTATTGCTGGACAGGCGCAGTTCGCGCTCGTGGCCGAGGTCTTCCAGGTGGGCGCCGAGGAAACTGTACAGGCTGTCGTCGAAGCGCATGGTGCTGACCGGTGCCCGGATCTGGCCGTTTTCCACCCAGAAGGTGGCGAAGCGGGTCATTCCGGTCAGGCGCGCGGCGGGCATGTCCGAGTAGTTCAGGTACCACAGGTTGCCGATGTACAGGCCGGTATCCAGGGCCTCGAGGATGCGCGCCTGCTCCAGGCTGCCGCCGGCCATGTCCAGCGCCGTGGGTGCCTCGTTGGCCCCGGCACCATTGGCTACCAGGCCGTATTCGCGGGCGCTGCGCGAACTCACCAGGCGTCCGCTCAGGCGGCCGTTGCCGACCAGTTCGACCTCGGCGCGCGGCGAGCCTTCCGCGCTGAATGCCGGGGAGGGCGAGGTGGCAGGGCGCTCGGCGAGGTTCAGCAGCGGGCTGAGCAGGGCGTCGCCGTTCTGCAGGCGTTGCAGGGGGCTTTCGCCGGTAGCCAGGGCGCGCGCGGAGAAACCGCCCCAGCAGAGCATCTGCATGACTTCCTCGAGCGCCGCCGGCGCCAGGTAGGCGCGGTAGTCGCCGGGGCGCAACTGGCGCAGCGGCTTGCCCAGGTGGCCGAGCTGTTCCCGGGCCCGTTCGAAGCGTCGGGCGAAGGCTTCGTCGTCCCAGCGCTGGCCGGCGTAGTCGGCCTTCACCGCCTGGCCGTTGCCATGGAACAGGCTCCAGTCGAAATTGAAGCTGCTGCCGGCATGCCAGCCGAAGGCGCCCCAGGAGTTGGCGAAGCCACGGAACAGCGGTCCGGCGGCATAGATGCCGACCAGGTCGAGGTCGCGCGCCTGGCGTTCGAGGCTGGCCAGCAGCGCGCCGCTGTCGGGCGCTTCGCCGAGGTCCTGGTGCTCTCGCTGCCAGGCCGAGGTGTCGAGCAGCAGATAGGGATCGGCGGGAATCCAGGCCAGGCTCTGGCGCAGTTGCCGAAGGCCTTCGGCCAGACGCTGGCGGTCTTCTTCCGGCGCGCCGGAGAGCGTCAGGTCGAGGCTCGCCTGGCGTTCGTCGCGGATCAGCCGGAGCAGCGCGCTGGCCTGGCGCACCCGGCCGGCCTGGCGCACCCGCGCCCGGTTGAAGCGGATGAACTCGGAGTCCTCGGCGCTGTACCAGAGGGTGAAGTCCTCGCCCTCGGCCAGATGCCGGCGCAGGTCCTCGGCGAGGGCTTCGAAATGCTGTCTCTGGTGCATCAGGCGTCTCCCCCGAATACGTCCACATCGCTGAATACGCAGGCCGGCGAGGCGTGGCCGACACGGATCACCTGGTTCGGCTCGCCCTTGCCGCAGTAGGGGGTGCCGAGCACCTCGAAGGTGCCGGCGTCGCCCACCGCGCTGAGGTTGCGCCAGAACTGCGCGGAGATGCCCCGGTAGTTGGGGTTCTTCACCACGCCCTTGAGTTCGCCGTCCTCGATCAACTGGCCCCATTCGCAGCCGAACTGGAACTTGTTGCGTGCGTCGTCGATCGACCAGGAGCGGTTGTAGGACATCAGCACCCCGCGCTCGATACCGCCCACCAGTTGGGCGAAGCTCTTGTCGCCGGGCTCCAGGTTGAGATTGGCCATGCGGTCGATGGGCGCGCGGTTCCAACTGCTGGCGCGGCTGTTGGCGACGCCCTCCAGGCCGCTGCGGTGTTGTGACAGGGCGCCGCCGAGCGGACGCAGCAGGCGGCCTTCGCGGATCAGGTATTCCTTGCGCGCGGGGCTGCCGTCGTCGTCCTGGCGGTAGCTGGCCAGCTCCTCGGGGATTTCCGGGTCGAAGCTGACGTTGAGCAGGCTGGAGCCGTACTGGTAGCGACCGAAGTCCTCGGTCTTGATGAAGCTGGTACCGGCGTAGTTGCGCTCGTCGCCGAGGATGCGATCCAGCTCCAGCGGGTGGCCGATCGACTCGTGGATCTGCAGGATCATCTGGTCCGGCATCAGCAGCAGGTCGCAGCGGCCGCTCGGGGTGTTCGGCGCCGCCAGCAGTTGCAGGGCCTGGTCGGCGATGCGCGGCGCGGCGCCGACCAGGCCGAGGCGCTCGATCACTTCGGCGCCGCCCTGCTGGCCGGCATGGTGCCCGCCGAAACTGCGGGTCTGGCTGTCATGGCCGTCGTAGGCGGTGACGCTGGCGCCGGGATAGACGAAGCGCTGCTCGTGGTACTGCTCGGCGCCGGCGCTGTTCAGGTAGAGCTGTTCCTGGCGACTGACTTCGAGGAATACGCTCCAGTTCACCAGCCGCTCGTCGCGCGGTACCTTGGCGGACTCCTCGGCGAGCAGTTCGTAGCACTCGGCGAGGGAGGGGAAGGGAGCGTCCTGGTTCGGCGAGCGATACTGCGAGCGGCCGCTTGCCGGCGGCAATCCGCGGACGTCGACCAGGGCATGCCGGGCGATGAGCTCGGCTTGCCGTTCGGCCTGCTCCAGGGCGGTTTGCAGGCCGGCCGGGGAGAGATCGTTGGTGGCGGCGTAGGCTTCCACGCCGTTCAAGCGTACGCAGAGCATGGCGCCGCGGTCCTGGCTGAAGTGCGGTGGCTCGCTGACGTTGCGGCGCACCGAGAGGTACTCGCCGCTACGCTGGACGTAGCGCAAGGAGTGGAATTCGGCGCGACTGCGGAGCGCCGCGAACCGCTGTTGCAACTGGTCGATCATCTGTGCGTCCCTGGCCGATTGCGGAGTGGGCGGATGGAGAGCGCTCTATTTCAAGCCTTCGCCCGTAACGGAGCAAGCCGTTTGTTGTCATAGCCTGGTGCCAGGCTGCGGGTGGCTCGCCGAAGCATGCGGGCGGAATGCCTAACTATCGGTAAAGCAAGGGTAAATAGCGGGTAAAGAGGCTTTGCCTGGGCCCCCGCAATGCTTATCGTGCAGCCTGGAAAAAGCGCCTCCGTTCTAAGCCTGAAGAAGAACCATGACTCCAACGACCGGTAAATCCAAGTTCCGTACCCTGCGCCCGTGGCTGATCACCGCCCTGGCCTTCGCCGCCGTGATCGGCCTGGTGATGTGGCTGGCGGCGCCCGCCTCGGCGCCGTCATCCGACGGGCGACCCGGTCGCGGCGGCAAGCCGGGCGCCGCGCTGCCCAAGGCCAACGCGCTCACCGTCGGCGTGGCCAGGGTGGAGCAGGGCGACCTGGCGCTGCATTTCAACGCGCTTGGCACCGTCACCGCCTTCAACACGGTGAATGTCAAGCCGCGGGTCAACGGCGAGCTGGTCAAGGTGCTGTTCCAGGAGGGGCAGGAGGTCAAGGCCGGCGACCTGCTTGCGGTGGTCGACCCGCGTACCTACAAGGCGGCGCTGGCCCAGGCCGAGGGCACGCTGATGCAGAACCAGGCGCAGCTGAAGAACGCCGAGATCGACCTGCAGCGCTACAAGGGGTTGTACGCCGAGGACTCGATCGCCAAGCAGACCCTGGATACCCAGGAAGCCCAGGTCCGCCAGTTGCAGGGCACCATCCGTACCAACCAGGGCCAGGTCGACGACGCCCGCCTCAACCTGACCTTCACCGAGGTCCGCGCACCGATTTCCGGGCGCCTCGGCCTGCGCCAGGTGGACATCGGCAACCTGGTCACCAGCGGCGATACCACGCCGCTGGTGGTGATCACCCAGGTCAAGCCGATCTCGGTGGTGTTCAGCCTGCCGCAGCAGCAGATCGGCACCGTCGTCGAGCAGATGAACGGCCCCGGCAAGCTGGCGGTCACCGCGCTGGACCGCAACCAGGACAAGGTTCTCGCCGAAGGCACCCTGACCACCCTGGACAACCAGATCGATACCACCACCGGTACGGTCAAGCTCAAGGCGCGCTTCGAGAACGCCGACGGCAAGCTGTTCCCCAACCAGTTCGTCAACGTGCGCCTGCTGGCGCAGACCCTCAAGGGCGTGCTGACCATTCCGGCCAACGCCGTGCAGCGCGGCACCAACGGCATCTATGTGTACGTGGTCGGCGCCGACAACAAGGTCAGCCAGCGCAGCGTCGCCATCGGTACCAGCGAGAACGAGCGGGTGGTGGTGGAAAGCGGCCTGAAGGCCGGCGAGCAGGTGGTGGTGGAAGGCACCGACCGCCTGCGCGACGGTATGGAAGTGCGTGTCGCCGAGGCTTCCCCGCAGGTCCTCGAGGGCGAGCCGCAGAAACCGCAGACTGGCCGCCCCAGCGGCCTCCAGGGCGACTCGGTGGGTAGCGGGAGCGCTGAATGAACCCGTCCCGCCCGTTCATCCTGCGGCCGGTCGCGACCACCCTGCTGATGGTGGCGATCCTGCTCTCGGGCCTGATCGCCTACCGCTTCCTGCCGATCTCGGCATTGCCGGAAGTGGACTACCCGACCATCCAGGTGGTCACCCTGTACCCCGGCGCCAGCCCGGAGATCATGACCTCGTCGATCACCGCGCCGCTGGAGAACCAGCTCGGGCAGATTCCGGGGCTCAACGAGATGTCTTCCAGCAGTTCCGGCGGCGCCTCGGTGATCACCCTGCAATTCAGCCTGCAGAGCAACCTCGATGTCGCCGAGCAGGAGGTCCAGGCGGCGATCAACGCTGCGCAGAGCCTGCTGCCCAACGACCTGCCGAACCAGCCGGTGTTCAGCAAGGTGAACCCGGCGGACGCGCCGATCCTGACCCTGGCGGTGATGTCCGACGGCATGCCGCTGCCGCAGATCCAGGACCTGGTGGATACCCGCCTGGCACAGAAGATCTCGCAGATCTCCGGGGTCGGCCTGGTCAGCATCAGCGGCGGCCAGCGCCCGGCGGTGCGGGTGCGCGCCAACCCGACGGCGCTGGCGGCGGCCGGGCTGAGCCTGGAGGACCTGCGCAGCACGGTGACCAGCAACAACCTCAACGGCCCCAAGGGCAGCTTCGACGGCCCGACCCGGGCCTCGACCCTGGACGCCAACGACCAGTTGCGCTCGGCCGATGCCTACCGCGACCTGATCATCGCCTACAAGAACGGCTCGCCGCTGCGCATCCGCGACGTCGCCAGCGTCGAGGACGACGCCGAGAACGTGCGCCTGGCCGCCTGGGCCAACAACCTGCCGGCGGTGGTGCTGAACATCCAGCGCCAGCCGGGGGCCAACGTGATCGAGGTGGTCGACCGGATCAAGGCGCTGTTGCCGCAGCTGCAGTCGACCCTGCCGGGCAATCTCGACGTGCAGGTGCTGACCGACCGCACCACCACCATCCGCGCCTCGGTCAAGGACGTGCAGTTCGAGCTGGCGCTGGCGGTGGCGCTGGTGGTGATGGTCACCTTCCTGTTCCTGCGCAACGTCTACGCCACCCTGATTCCCAGCTTCGCCGTGCCGTTGTCGCTGATCGGCACCTTCGGCGTGATGTACCTGTCCGGCTTCTCGATCAACAACCTGACCCTGATGGCGCTGACCATCGCCACCGGCTTCGTGGTCGACGACGCGATCGTCATGGTGGAGAACATCGCCCGCTACCTGGAGCAGGGCGACTCGCCGCTGGAAGCGGCGCTCAAGGGCTCGAAGCAGATCGGCTTCACCATCATCTCGCTGACCTTCTCGCTGATCGCCGTGCTGATCCCGCTGCTGTTCATGGGCGACGTCGCCGGGCGGCTGTTCCGCGAGTTCGCCATCACCCTGGCGGTGGCGATCCTGATTTCCGGCTTCGTCTCCCTGACCCTTACGCCGATGCTCAGTGCCAAGCTGCTGCGCCACATCGACGAGGACCAGCAAGGCCGCTTCGCGCGCGCCGCGGGACGGGTCATCGATGGCCTGATCGCACAGTACGCCAAGGCCTTGCGGGTGGTCCTGCGGCACCAGCCGCTGACCCTGCTGGTGGCCATCGCCACCCTGGCGCTGACCGCGCTGCTCTACCTGGCCATGCCCAAGGGCTTCTTCCCGGTGCAGGACACCGGGGTGATCCAGGGCGTCGCCGAAGCGCCGCAGTCGATCTCCTTCCAGGCCATGTCCGAGCGCCAGCGCGCCCTTGCCGAGGTGGTGCTGAAGGACCCGGCGGTGGCCAGCCTGTCCTCCTACATCGGCGTCGACGGCAGCAACCCGACCCTCAACACCGGCCGCCTGCTGATCAACCTCAAGCCGCACAGCGAGCGCGACGTCACCGCCAGCGAAGTGATCCAGCGCCTGCAGCCGGAACTCGACCAACTGCCCGGGATCAAGCTTTACATGCAGCCGGTGCAGGACCTGACCATCGAAGACCGGGTCGCCCGCACCCAGTACCAGTTCACCTTGCAGGACGCCGACCCGGACGTGCTCGCCGAGTGGGTGCCGAAGCTGGTGGCGCGGCTTCAGGAGTTGCCGCAGCTCGCCGACGTCGCCAGCGACTGGCAGGACAAGGGCTTGCAGGCCTACCTGAACATCGACCGCGACACCGCCTCGCGCCTAGGCGTGAAGCTCTCCGACATCGACAGCGTGCTCTACAACGCCTTCGGCCAGCGACTGATCTCGACCATCTTCACCCAGGCCACCCAGTACCGCGTGGTGCTGGAGGTGGCGCCGCAGTTCCAGCTCGGCCCGCAGGCCCTGGAGCAGCTCTACGTGCCCTCCAGCGACGGCACCCAGGTGCGCCTGTCGAGCCTGGCGAAGGTGGAGGAGCGGCATACCCTGCTGGCGATCAACCATATCGCCCAGTTCCCCTCGGCGACCCTGTCGTTCAACCTGGCCAAGGGTTACTCCCTGGGCGAGGCGGTCGAGGCGATCCGTGGCGTCGAGGCCAGCCTGGAGCTGCCGCTGAGCATGCAGGGCAGCTTCCGTGGCGCGGCGCTGGCCTTCGAGGCTTCGCTGTCGAACACGCTGCTGCTGATCCTCGCCTCGGTGGTGACCATGTACATCGTCCTGGGCATCCTCTACGAGAGCTTCATCCATCCGGTGACCATCCTCTCGACCCTGCCCTCGGCCGGGGTCGGCGCGCTGCTGGCGCTGATGCTGGCTGGGCAGGAGATCGGCATCGTGGCGATCATCGGCATCATCCTGCTGATCGGCATCGTCAAGAAGAACGCGATCATGATGATCGACTTCGCCCTCGACGCCGAGCGCAACGAAGGCAAGCCGCCCCATGAGGCGATCTACCAGGCCTGCCTGCTGCGCTTCCGGCCGATCCTGATGACCACCATGGCCGCGCTGCTCGGCGCGCTGCCGCTGATGCTCGCCGGCGGTGCCGGCGCCGAGCTGCGCCAGCCGCTGGGCATCACCATGGTCGGCGGCCTGCTGCTGAGCCAGGTCCTGACCCTGTTCACCACCCCGGTGATCTATCTCTACTTCGACCGCCTGGCCCGTCGCTGGGCGGCCTGGCGCAAGCAGCGCGGGCTGGACCTGAACACCGAGGCCGGGTTCGACGGGGACGCCGGGCGATGAGCCTGTCCACGCCCTTCATCCGCCGCCCGGTCGCCACCACGCTGCTGACCCTGGCGTTGCTGCTGGCCGGCACCCTGTCGTTCGGCCTGCTGCCGGTGGCGCCGCTGCCCAACGTCGACTTTCCGGCCATCGTGGTCAGCGCCAGCCTGCCGGGCGCCAGCCCGGAAACCATGGCCTCGTCGGTGGCCACGCCGCTGGAGCGCTCGCTGGGGCGGATCGCCGGGATCAGCGAGATGACCTCCAGCAGTTCGCTGGGCTCGACCACCGTGGTGCTCGTGTTCGACCTGGAGAAGGACATCGACGGCGCCGCCCGCGAGGTGCAGGCGGCGATCAACGGCGCGATGAGCCTGCTGCCCAGCGGTATGCCGAACAATCCCAGCTACCGCAAGGCCAACCCCTCGGACATGCCGATCATGGTCCTCACCCTGACCTCGGAGACCCAGAGTCGCGGCGAGATGTACGACCTCGCCTCGACCGTGCTGGCGCCCAAGCTGTCGCAGGTGCAGGGGGTAGGGCAGGTGAGCATCGGCGGCAGCTCGCTGCCGGCGGTGCGGGTCGACCTCAACCCGGATGCCATGAGCCAGTACGGGCTGTCCCTGGACAGCGTGCGCACGGCCATCGCCGCGGCCAACAGCAACGGCCCCAAGGGCGCCGTCGAGAAGGACGACAAGCACTGGCAGGTGGACGCCAACGACCAGTTGCGCAAGGCCCGCGAGTACGAGCCGCTGGTGATCCACTACAACGCCGACAACGGCGCCGCGGTGCGCCTCGGCGACGTGGCCAAGGTCAGCGACTCGGTGGAGGACGTGCGCAACGCCGGCTTCTCCGACGACCTGCCGGCGGTGCTGCTGATCGTCACCCGCCAGCCCGGCGCCAACATCATCGAGGCCACCGACGCCATCCACGCGCAACTGCCGGTGTTGCAGGAACTGCTCGGGCCGCAGGTCAAGCTGAACGTGATGGACGATCGCAGCCCGTCGATCCGCGCGTCGCTGGAAGAGGCCGAGCTGACCCTGCTGATCTCGGTGGCGCTGGTGATCCTGGTAGTCTTCCTGTTCCTGCGCAACGGCCGCGCCACGCTGATCCCCAGCCTGGCGGTGCCGGTCTCGCTGATCGGCACCTTCGCGGTCATGTACCTGTGCGACTTCAGCCTGAACAACCTGTCGCTGATGGCGCTGATCATCGCCACCGGCTTCGTGGTGGACGACGCCATCGTGGTGGTGGAGAA